>DVLC01000093.1 GCA_018715685.1 Candidatus Cryptobacteroides merdipullorum | reverse complement strand
CCGGGGCTGCCGTCAAGGAGGAGGCTTTTCCCAAATTATTGCCTCCTCCTTGACGGCAGCCCCGGCTCCGCCAGTGTCGGAGAATATTGAATTTTCCTGTCCGGCGCAGCGCTTAAGATGGAAGCCTTGCGCCAGCGTAAGTTTTTCTTCAGCTGCCGTCTTGGTCTGCGACTGCTTATGTTCTAATAAGATACGGAATACCTGCGGTCGAGGAGGCTTTTCCCTGATTCTCGCCTCCGAGGCCGCAGGTATTCCGTATTTTAATAAAGACTAGTCGCGCAGCGAGATCTTCGACATGTTGTCCAGCAGATCCTGGTTCGTCTTGAACTCGTCCATGCGTTGTAGCATGAAGTTCATCGCTTCCACCGGATTCATCTCCGCCAGCAGCTTCCTGAGAATCCAGATGCGCTGGCTCTGGTCCCTCGTGTAGAGCAGATCGTCGCGGCGCGTGCCGGAGAGCAGAATGTTGACTGCGGGGAATATCCTGCGGTTCGCAAGCGTGCGGTCAAGCTGGATTTCACTGTTGCCGGTACCCTTGAATTCCTCGAAGATCACGTCGTCCATCTTGGAACCGGTCTCGGTGAGCGCTGTGGCGAGTATTGTCAGGGAACCGCCGCCCTCGATGTTTCGCGCTGCGCCGAAGAATCTCTTGGGCTTCTGGAGCGCGTTGGCGTCCACGCCTCCCGTCAGAACCTTTCCGGACGCTGGCTGTACGGTGTTGTACGCTCTCGCGAGTCGGGTTATCGAATCGAGAAGAATCACCACGTCGTGTCCGCACTCGACGAGCCTGCGGGCCTTCTCGATCACCATGTTGGCGACCTTCACATGCTTTTCCGCGGGCTCGTCGAAGGTGGATGCGACCACCTCGGCCTTCACGGAACGCTGCATGTCGGTGACCTCCTCGGGGCGCTCGTCCACGAGCAGCACAATTTCATATACCTCGGGGTGGTTGTCCGCTATCGCATTGGCTATGCTCTTGAGCAAGAGCGTCTTCCCTGCTTTCGGAGGAGAGACGATGAGCATGCGCTGGCCCTTGCCGATAGGGGCGAACATGTCCACGATGCGGCAGCTTACGTCGCTCATGTGGCCGTTGCCGAGCAGGTTGAACTTCTTGTCCGGAAAAAGCGGGGTCAGGAAGTCGAAGGGCACGCGGTCACGTATATATTCGATGGAGCGTCCGTTGACGGACTTGATGTTCACGAGGGGGAAGTATTTGTCACCTTCGCGCGGAGGGCGAATCTCTCCGGTCACCGTGTCTCCGCTCTTGAGAGCGTTGTACTTTATCTGCTGCTGTGAGACGTAGATGTCGTCGGGGGAGTTCAGATAGTTGTAGTCGGAGGAGCGGAGGAATCCGTATCCGTCGGGCATGATCTCGAGAACTCCGGTAGCTTCCACCGTCTCCTCGAAGATGACAGGCTTGTATCTCTGCGGCTGGAAGTTCTGCTGCCTGTTGTAGTTGTACTGGCCCTGATTGTTATGGTAGCCCCGCTGCTGGTATCTGGGCTTTTGCTGCCTGTCGTAGTCCTGCTGGTGCTGGCGGACCTGCTCCTGCGGATTCTGTGCCGAGTCGTTTCTTTCCTGGACCGGAGCGGCGGCTTCTGTTTCTGCTGTTGCGGGCGTCGACGCATCCGGCTTTTCGTCCTGGATGTCCTGTGCGCTGTCGGCCTTTTTCCGTCCGCGTCCGGATTTTTTCTGCGCAGGCTGCCGGGTGGCGTCAGCGCCGCTTGTCATCGGAGTGGCTTCGGGAACGCCGGTCTGGGAATCATTCTGTGCGTCGGCCTCTGTCGCCGCGGCCTGTTTCGCCGCCGCGGGCTTTCTGCCGCGTTTCTTGGGTTCGGCAGTGGCCGCCGGGGTCTCGGAAGGCTTCTCCGCAGCTTTTCTCCTGCCCTTCTTCGGCTCTGGAGCAGTTGTCTCGGCGGAGTCTTTCTGCGCGGGGACTTCGGTCTGTGCGGCTTCTGCGGTCTTCTGTTTGGGCGGACGTCCTCTGCGCGCCCTGGGTTTTTCGGGGGCGAGCTTCACGGACTCCTCCTTGGCTTCCGCATCCAATATGGCATAAGCCAGATTCTCGTCGTCAAGCTTCTTTATATTCTTGACATTGTGTTCGTTTGCAATTGTCTCAAGCTGTTCTCTCGTCATCGCGTTCAGCTCGAAAAGTCGATGTGGCATAAGAGTGATTTATTTATGAACGGCCGGAAAATACTGACTGGAGCGGCCGGAAAAATGACAGCGCAAAAATAAGGAAATTTTTTAATTATCCCAATAGCTGTCGCTTTTCTTGAATCTGAGCAGGTCGGCGAGCGCGGCGGCGTTGGCTGAAATCCTGAAACTGTAGGACTTCCAGGTGCCGAGAGGCACCCACGACACGGCGATGTTGAAGCAGTGCAGGTCGTAGGTCGCGCTTATCTGGGTGGTGGTGAGCTTCTTGGCCACGAAGTCGAAGCCCGAGGACACATTTATCGACATCTTGGGCGTCAGGCGTATGTTGCCGGCGGCGTTGAGAGTCGCCGTTATGCGGTCCGTGTGCTGCAGCTGCTTGAGCGTGGCGTCGTAGGAATAGCTGCGCGACAGGCTGAACAGGGCATTGAAGTTTATCGACCACGGCGCGTTCGGGTTCGTATAGTACAGCCATCCGCCGGGAATGTACTCCCCGGTTACAGGATGATAGAAGTTCCTCTGGTAGTAGCTCGTCGAGGTGGCGGCCCCTCCTCCAGACGTCCCGCTTCCGTCGTTGCCGGCGATCTTGCCTTCTCCGGAAAGGGAGTATGACGCTGAGGCGGAGAAGCTCGTGAGTCTGGCGAGGCCCTGCCCCTGGGTCACGGCGAACCTGTTGATTCTCTTGTTGCCATCTCCGATCGCGTAGGGGTCGAATCCGGCGCTGGCGCTGATAGTCACCTTGTCGAAGAGCCTCGTGGACATGGTCATCGAGATGGTTCTCATGTTCAGCGAGTCGGCCAGGAAGTCGTAGCCGGTGTTGATGCTCAGCTGGTCGATGAGCTTGACCTTCTTGGTGCCCGTGCCCGTGGTGTCGGCGTAGTCCCTGACCTTGGCCTCAAGGTTGTTGCCTATGCTCAGCGAGGCTGTGGCCGAACGGCCCTTTCCGGGCGGCTGGTACATCTGCCCGGAGTAGATGTTATACTGATATACCTGGTCGTTCCCGTTCGCGTCGGTGTATTCGAGCGTGCGGTATCCGTTGGCGTAGGTGCCTTTCTCTGGGCTGAACGAGAACGACATGGAGGGTGAGATCACATGCCTTATCGCCTGCAGTTTCCTGTGCTTGCCGAAGTTGAAGGTTCCGTAGAGGCGGGTGCTCATCGAGGCGCTGAAAGAGTAATTCTGGGTGATTCCGAAGGTGTTGAACGCGGAGCTCGGAAGGGCCTCCACCTGCTTTGTCTCCGAATTGTATCCGTATTCCTGCTTGCGGAAGAACCAGTTCTGCGAGTATGAGACTCCCGGAGCTATGCTGATGTACTTGAACAGCTGGAAGTTGGGGAGTCCGATGCTGAAGTTGTGGGTCATTCCGTTCTGCATGTTGTCCAGGAAACCGGGCTTTCCGAAGTCGGAAGCCTTGAAATTGATCTTGTTCTGGAGCGTGGTGTTGTAGCCGAACGATATCTTCTCGTAGATTTTCTCCTTGCCTACCCTGTTCTTCTGCTTGAAGGGATAGATCGTGCTCATCGAGAAAGTGATGTTCGGGAGGGTGAACACATATGAGGAGTCCCTGGAGTTCTGGCTGTGCATCGCGTTGATGCTCAGGTTGAACTTGCCGTTCCAGTTCTTCGAGAACGAGATGGAGGACTGGGTCTGGTTCTGGAGGGCGTCGTTGATGTTCTCGGCGTTGTAGCGGTTGTTCGAGGGGCTGGAGAAGTTCACCGAGGCGCTGAAGTTCTGTCCGGGGTGAGCCTTTGAATCCTGTGAGTGAGTCCACCTTACGCTGAAGTTGCGGGTCTGGAAGAATTCCGGCGTGCCCTTTTCTCCCGTCTGGTCGTTGGAGTAGCTCAGCGAGAGCGAACCGTTGAACTTGTAGTTCACGCGGTAGCGCGAATTGACGTCTATGGCCCATGAGCCCAGAGTGTAGTAGTCTCCGGTCACCGAGAGGTCCAGATAGTCGCCGAACACGAAGTACATTCCGGCGTCGCGCATGAAGAATCCCCGCGCCTGTTCCTCTCCGAAGGTTGGCATCAGCATTCCTGTGGCTCTGTCCGGCCGTTTCGGGATGAAGCCGAAAG
>DVLC01000008.1 GCA_018715685.1 Candidatus Cryptobacteroides merdipullorum | reverse complement strand
GCGAACGACAAGTACGTGGCGCTGACCTTCCTGCGCAACGCCGAGATCGCCTGCAAGGGCAAGCTGCCTTTCTGCCAGGACACAGGCACCGCCATCATCCACGGCGAGAAGGGCCAGCAGGTGTGGACCGGCTTCTGCGACGAGGAGGCCCTGAGCCTCGGAGTCTACAAGACCTACACCGAGGAGAACCTCAGGTATTCGCAGAACGCCCCTCTGGACATGTACAAGGAGGTCAACACCAAGTGCAACCTGCCCGCGCAGATTGACCTGGAGGCCGCCGAGGGCGACGAATACCGTTTCCTCTGCGTGACCAAGGGCGGCGGTTCGGCAAACAAGACCTATCTCTATCAGGAGACCAAGGCCATCCTGAATCCTGCCACGCTCGTGCCTTTCCTGGTGTCCAAGATGAAGACTCTCGGGACTGCGGCCTGCCCTCCCTACCACATCGCGTTCGTGATCGGAGGAACTTCGGCCGAGAAGAACCTGCTCACCGTGAAGCTCGCCTCTACTCATTACTACGACGAGCTCCCCACCACAGGTGACGAGTGCGGCCGCGCCTTCCGCGACGTGGAGCTCGAGAAGCAGCTGCTCGAGGAAGCATGGAAAATCGGTCTCGGAGCCCAGTTCGGAGGCAAGTACTTCGCTCATGACGTACGCGTGATCCGTCTGCCCCGCCACGGCGCGAGCTGCCCCGTGGGCCTCGGAGTCAGCTGCTCGGCCGACCGCAACATCAAGGCTAAGATCAACGCCGACGGCATCTGGATCGAAAAGCTCGACGACAAGCCCTACGAACTGATACCCGAGGAACTGCGCAACGCCGGCGAGGGTGACGCGGTCAAGATCAACCTCGACCAGCCCATGTCCGAGGTATGCAAGGAACTCAGCAAATATCCCGTGAGCACCCGCCTGAGCCTCAGCGGAACCATCATCGTGGCCCGTGACATCGCACATGCGAAGCTCAACGAGAGGCTTGACAACGGCGAGGACCTTCCCCAGTATTTCAAGGATCATCCCGTATACTACGCCGGCCCCGCCAAGACTCCCGCCGGATATGCCTGCGGTTCCATGGGACCGACCACCGCGAACAGGATGGATCCGTATGTCGACCGTTTCCAGGATCACGGCGGCTCGATGGTCATGATTGCCAAGGGCAACCGCACCCAGGTGGTGACCGACGCCTGCAAGAAGCACGGAGGCTTCTACCTCGGCTCCATCGGAGGCCCCGCAGCCGTGCTCGCCCAGAACAACATCAAGTCCATCGAGTGCGTGGAGTATCCCGAGCTCGGAATGGAAGCCATCTGGAAGATAAGGGTCGAGGATTTCCCCGCCTTCATCCTCGTAGACGACAAGGGCAATGACTTCTTCAAGACCATTGCCTGACAAGTAGGGCGCAGACGCTTGATGCGTCTGCATAATTAAGATTTACCGGCGGAATATACGACATTCCGCCGGTTTTGCTATTCTTGCGCCTCGAAAAAAAAAGTAGTGTATGGACAGGGTGTCCGCCGTCATTTCTTCCTGACGCTTTTGCGGTATTCCTCGGGGGACATGCCGCTGTATCTCCGGAAATATCGTGCGAAGTATGACTGGTCGGGGAAGTGCAGCATGTAGGCTAGCTCCTGGATATTCCTGTCGGTCGTGGACAGAAGCATCTTGATTTCCTGCACGCAGTGGACGTTGATTATGTCCTTGGGGTGGAACCCCGTCATGTTGCGGACTATCGAGGAGAGGTAGCGTGTGGTGATGCAGAGCTTGTCGGCATAGGAGGCGACGTCCCTGCATTCGGTGCAGTTCCTCGATACGAGGTGGATGAAGTCTTCGAAAAGCTTCTCCTGCCTGGTCGTATTGGCGGCGTTGCGCCCTATCAGGCGGGACTTCATTCTTTCGTAGAAGTCGAAGAGTATGTTCTGCGTGATGTTCCGGAAAATCTGGAGCCGGAAACTGTGTCTTTTGTTCTGGCATATCCTTTCCGCCGTGCGTATCACCGCGTGCAGTTCCTGCCTGTATTCCTCCGTGACGAGCCTGCCGTCGGTGTAGGGGTATCTCCTGAGGAACGAGAAGAAGGAGTGGCCGAACGGCGCCGCGGTTTCCAACCAGACTTCCGGAGTCATGACCAGAAAGCTCAGCGTGAAGTCGGGGCTGGCTTCCCTGCACTGAAAGTACCACTTGTCTCCGAGAATCAGCAGGCCGCCTTCCTGCAAGGTGTGGGGACGGAAGTCTATTTCGCAGTGCGCCGTCCCTTTCTCTATGAGGAAGATTCCGAAGAGTCTTGTCTTTATCAGATTGTCGGGAAGCATGTTGACCGCTTCGTCGGTCATTGCGAGGAATTCCTCCCTGCCTGAAAGTACCGTAGCTTTCACTGTTTTTTGAAATTTTTGCAAAAATAAGCAGATTGTTCCGATTTTGAACGATTTTGACTACAAAAGGAAAAGGATGACGGCTCGTTTTGTGTGCAACTTTGCACCCGGAAAAATCGTTAGTAGTTATGAAAGGAAACAGAAGATTCACGATGTTGGTTGGAATTCTGTCGTGTGCGCTGTGCGCGGTCTCCTGCGGGGAGCGTACTGAAAGCGCGGTGAAGACGGAGTATTCGATCATGAAGGTCTCTACGGCCGACAAGGTGCTGACAAGCTCATATTCCGCGTCTATCCGCGGCCGTCAGGACATAAACATCTATCCTCAGGTGTCGGGAACCATCCAGGAGCTCTGCGTCTCCGAAGGTGAGACGGTCCGTGCCGGACAGACCCTGTTCGTCATCGACCAGGTTCCATACAAGGCGGCGCTGAACACCGCGGAGGCGAACGTGAAGGCGGCTGAGGCGGCACTGGCTTCGGCCGAGCTCAAATATGAAAGCAACAGGCAGCTGTATGAGCGCAAGGTCGTGTCGGATTACACCCTCAAGACTGCCGAAAACGAATATCTGACGGCGCAGGCCCAGCTTGCGCAGATGCAGGCCCAGCAGGTCAACGCCGCAAACAATCTTTCATATACGGTTGTGAAGAGCCCCTGCGACGGAGTAGTGGGCACCCTGCCTTACAGGGTGGGCGCTCTGGTAAGTTCCGCGATGGCGGCGCCGCTTACGACTGTTTCCGACAATTCGAGCATGTATGTCTATTTCTCGATGACCGAGAACCAGCTGCTGTCTCTGATACGCCAGTACGGCTCGGTGGATGAGGCTCTGGCCGAGATGCCTGAGATAAGCCTCCGGCTCAACGACGGTTCGACCTACGGGGAGACGGGTCGCATAGAGTCCATAAGCGGAGTCATCGACACTCAGACGGGAACCGTGAGCGTGAGGGCCGTCTTCCCCAACAAATCGCGGTTGCTTTTCAGCGGTTCATCAGGAAATGTGCTGATTCCCAGTGTCTACGAGGACTGCATGGTGATACCCCAGGAGGCTACGGTAAGGTATCAGGACAAGGTTCTTGTCTACAAGGTTGTCGACGGCAAGGCCGTGTCGACTCTGGTGACAGTGGCCGATGTGGATGACGGAAGGGAATATATAGTCGAGGACGGACTTTCCGTGGGCGACGAGATTGTCGCCAAGGGAGCCGGTCTGCTGCGTGACGGGATGCAGGTGAAATAGTGCGGGAGGAAGCATAATATGAAAGGCAATCCTTTTATCAGACGCCCGATGGCGGCGTTCGCCATCTCCATCCTGATCATAATAGTCGGAATCATCTCTCTGCTCAACCTTCCGATCGAGCAGTACCCCGACATCGCGCCGCCTACCGTTATGGTCTCCACGAGCTACCCTGGAGCCGATGCGGACGCGGTCATGAACAGTGTGATAGTGCCGCTGGAGGAAAGCATCAACGGTGTGGAGAACATGATGTACATGAGCTCCACGGCGACCAATTCCGGCTCGGGCTCCATCACTGTATATTTCGAGCAGGGCACGGACCCGGACATGGCGGCGATCAATGTGCAGAACCGAGTGTCCATGGCGCAGGGTCTTCTGCCCGCCGAGGTGGTCCAGATAGGAGTGACCACGCTCAAGCGGCAGACGAGCATGCTGCAGATCGACGCGCTCTGGTGCCCGGACGGACGCTATGACGAGTCGTTCATCTCGAACTATCTGGATATAAACGTGATTCCGGAGATCAAGCGCGTGAACGGCGTGGGTGACGTCATGGAAATGGGTGACACCTACAGCATGCGCATCTGGCTGAATCCGGAGCGCATGGCCCAGTACGGTCTTGTGCCTTCCGATATCACCGCCGTGCTCAACGAGCAGAATCTCGAAGCCCCCACGGGCTCTCTCGGAGAGAATTCGGGCAACGTGTTCCAGTACACGATGAAGTACAGCGGCCGTCTGGAGAGCATGTCGGAGTTCGAGAATATAGTGGTTCGGGCCAACTCCGACGGCTCGGTGCTCAGGCTCAAGGACATCGCTGAAGTCGAGCTCGGCCGTGAGTCCTACAGCTTCCACGGAGAGATAGACGGAAAGCCGGGAGTCACGATGATGGTGTTCCAGGTTGCCGGAAGCAACGCCACCGAGGTGAACGCGGCGGTGAGCGCGAAAATCGAGGAACTGTCGGAGGAACTTCCCGCCGGACTTGAATTCGTCCAGCTTCAGAGCACCAACGACTTCCTGTTCGCCTCGATCCACAATGTGGTGGAGACTCTGATCATCGCGATCATACTCGTGATTCTCGTGGTGTATTTCTTCCTGCATGACTTCAAGAGCACCATAATCCCGTCGCTGTCGATAATAGTCTCGCTGGTGGGCACCTTCGCCTGCCTTGCGGTCGCGGGCTTCAGTGTCAACATCCTGACCCTCTTCGCGCTAGTGCTTGCGATAGGCATCGTGGTCGACGACGCGATCATCGTGGTGGAGGCCGTGCAGGCGAGGTTCGACAGCGGCTACAAGTCGACCTATCTTGCGGTCAGGGACGGTATGCACGACGTGTCGACGGCCATCATCACCTGCTCCATAGTCTTCATGGCAGTGTTCATACCCGTGACCTTCATGGGCGGAACTTCCGGCGTGTTCTACACCCAGTTCGGCATCACGATGGCTACGGCGGTCGGCATATCGCTGATTTCCGCGATGACGCTCTGCCCTGCGCTCTGCGTGCTGATGATGCGTCCTTCGTCCGGTGACGGCAGACGCAAGTCCCTCAATTCGGCGGTCAAGGCCGCATACGAGGCTTCGTTCGGGGCCATCATGGGAAAATACAAGAAGGGCATCATGTACTGCATCCATCACCGCTGGCTGGTATGGGGCTCTCTTGGTGCCGCAGCCGTGCTTCTCGTGGTGCTGATGGGCAACACGAAGACCGGACTCGTGCCCCAGGAGGATATGGGAACCATCATGGTCAATGTCGGAACCTCTCCGGGAAACACCCTGGTGGAGACCAACAAGGTCATGGAGCAGATAAAGGGAATTCTGGTCGAGCAGCCGGAGATAGAGCACTACAGCACCATCGCCGGCTACGGAATGATTGCCGGACAGGGCACTTCGTACGGTACTGTGATCATCAAGCTCCGGGACTGGGACGACAGAAAGGGCCGCGAGCACAGTTCGGATGCCGTGATGGCGCGTCTGAACGCCAGATTCAGCGAGATCAAGGAGGCGAGCATCTTCTGTTTCCAGCCGGGAATGATTCCGGGATACGGTCTCGGAAACTCCTTGGATCTCAATGTGCAGGATATGACGGGCGGAGACATCAACACTCTGTACGACAATGTGATGCGCTTCATTTCCGCTCTCAACGAGCGTCCGGAGGTAGCCCAGGCGTATACGACCTTCTCGCTTGACTTCCCCCAGATCGCGCTCGACATTGACGCGGCGAAGTGCAAGAGGGCGGGACTGGCCGTCACCGACGTGCTGAATGTGATAGGTGCATATTGCGGAGGTTCGTATGTGTCCAACTACAATCAGTTCGGAAAGGTGTACCGCGTGATGCTCCAGGCGGCTCCCGAATACCGTCTTGACAAACATGCTCTCGACAATATCTTCGTGCGCAACGGAAGCGAGATGGCTCCGGTCAGCCAGTTCGTGACCCTTGAGAACGTGATGGGCCCTCAGGTGTCCAACAGGTTCAACCTCTACAATTCGATAGCTGTCAATGTCAACCCGGCCGACGGTTACTCCACCGGTCAGGCCCAGCAGGCGGTCAGCGAAGTGGCCGCTCAGGTGCTTCCTGTAGGCTACAGCTTCGAGTATGGAGGAATCGCCCGCGAGGAGGCCTCCGGCTCCGGTTCGCAGACGGCATTCGTCTATGCGATCTGCGTGATTCTGATATACCTCATCATGGTATGTCTCTACGAAAGCTTCCTGCTGCCGCTCGCGGTCATCTTCTCGGTTCCTTTCGGACTGGTCGGCTCCTTCCTGTTCGCGAATCTGTTCGGACTTGAGAACAACATCTATCTGCAGACCGGTATGATCATGCTCATAGGCCTGCTCACCAAGACGGCGATTCTGATTACCGAGTATGCGGTCGAGCGCAGGCGCAGGGGCATGGGTATCATGGTTTCGGCGTTCTCGGCGGCCAAGGCCCGTCTGCGTCCTATTCTGATGACGGTGCTCTGCATGATATTCGGAATGCTTCCGCTGATGTTCTCCAGCGGCGCGGGCGCGAACGGAAACGGCTCGCTCGCGACAGGTGTGATCGGCGGAATGCTCGTCGGTACGGTTTCGCTGCTGTTCTTCACTCCGGTGTTCTACACCGTCTTCGAGTATCTGCAGGAGAAGCTGCGCAGAAAGGATGTCTATGCTGATGAAGAGCAGGCTGAAAGTTAAACTTGGATGATATGATAAGGAATATATACAAGATATTGATGTTCGCCGCGCTCGCGCTGCTGTCCGGTGCATGCGGCATCTACGGAAGCTACAAGCCGGCGGAATCGGTGCCCGAGAATCTCTACGGCATGGCCGTGGAAGTGGAGGACACCACGAATTTCGGCAATCTCGAATGGGAGCAGGTCTTCACCGACAGCTGCCTGCAGGCGCTGATCGAACGCGGTCTTGCGAACAATACGGATTATATGTCCGCGCAGTATCGCGTGCAGGAGGCTGAGGCTACGCTCAAGGCCGCGAGGCTGTCGTTCCTGCCCTCGTTCGCGCTCTCTCCGCAGGGAAGCGTCAGCGGAGGGGAGAGCCAGGCGCAGGCCAGCTGGACCTGGCAGGCTCCGGTGACGGCCAGCTGGGAGATTGACATCTTCGGCAGGATGCGCAATTCGAAGGAGCAGGCCAAGGCTCTGTACGCCCAGAGCCAGGACTACCGGCAGGCGGTGAGGTCGCAGCTGATAGCAGGAATTGCGAATACCTATTATACGCTGCTGATGCTGGACGCCCAGCTCGAAATCTCGCGTCAGACGGCCGAGGCATGGAGCGAGACCGTGAATTCGGCCGAGGCTCTGATGAATGCGGGCCTGTATGACCAGGCGGCCGTGGCGCAGATGCAGGCGACTTATTACAGCGTGCAGACGTCCGTGCTCGACCTTGAGTCGCAGATAAATCAGACTGAGAACAGCCTGGCGCTGCTGCTGGCCGAGACTCCGCGCCATTATGAGCGCGGGAAGCTGTCAGAGCAGCAGATGCCGGAACAACTGTCGGTCGGTGTGCCGATTCAGATGCTGTCCAACCGTCCCGACGTGCGTTCCGCCGAGCATGCTCTCGAAGCTGCCTTCTATGCGACCAATCAGGCCCGTTCGGCTTTCTATCCTTCGATAGTTCTCAGCGGAAGCGCGGGATGGACCAACCAGCTTGGCGCCGCGATAGTGAACCCCGCGCAGTTCATTGCCTCCGCTCTTGGCTCGCTGACCATGCCTCTGTTCGCAAGAGGGCAGAACCGCGCGCAGCTCGAGATTGCTAAGGCGCAGCAGGAAGAGGCCAGGCTGAGTTTCCAGCAGGCGCTGCTGAACGCCGGTTCGGAAGTGAATGACGCCGTTGTCGCGTATCAGGCTGCGCGCAACAAGACCGAACTGTACGAAAAGCAGATTGAGTCGCTGAAGATTGCCTTGCAGAGCACTTCTCTGCTGATGGAGTACGGTCCTACGACCTATCTTGAGGTGCTGACGGCCCGCCAGTCGCTGCTTACCGCAGAACTCAACCAGATAGCGAACCGCTTCAGCGAACTCCAGAGTATCGTG
>DVLC01000092.1 GCA_018715685.1 Candidatus Cryptobacteroides merdipullorum | reverse complement strand
GTGACATCGAGATTCCGGCCTTTACCAAGGCGAGGCTCATCGACAGGAAGGATATCTATACCTGGGACCAGCGCTGCCGCGCCTATGCGCTGTATCTTGCAGAGGAAGGCGTCGACATTTCCGGGGAGTGGCCGTCCGGAAGCGGAAAGGTTATGAGGATAGAGCTGTTCGTCGCATGGGAGTCCGATGTCGCTGACGGCGTACCCGAGGGAACATACGAGGCGGTTTCGATCAACGCCGGGGGCGGCATCCCCGGAGAGCAGATCAAGCCGTTCGGACTGGTTCCGGGAAGTCCGGACAAGTTCCAGTATTTCTCGGGCTCATGGTACATCGAGCTTGACGGCGGCTCGTGGAAGGAATACGCCCGCATAGCCGACGGCACCGTGCAGGTGGAGAGGAACGGCGACGCCCACAGGCTCGACATCAGGCTCAAGGACTGCAGCGATCCGGCCTGGAACATATCAGGAGTCTGGGAAACCGACGGTCCGATAGCATTGTGACAGACAGAACAAAAAATCAATACAGGAATGAAAAGCATCTTTAAATTCGCGAATGCGCTGGCATTCGTGCTTGCCGCAGGAGCCGTCCTGGCCTCCTGCGAGAAACCGGCGGGCCCGGGAGAAGTGCCGGAGCCTCCAGTACCGGTAGTGGAGTATCCCGAAAAGGCAATGACCTTTACTGTGGACGGAACTGAAACACCCGTGGGCAAGGCATTTGCCGATGCGTTCGAGAGCTATGTCCTCATAACCGTGACGCCTGACACCGAAGTCGGGTCCTATGTAGAAGCACTGTCTGCGAGTGACGTGGAGTATCTCCAGTTCATGGTCCTTCCCCAGAATCTGAACAGGGAACTGGATCTCGTGGCCGAACCTCATAACATCTATTGCAGGGACAATGAGAGCGACTGCACCATAATCGCGCCGGGCGACAATCTGTCCGCCGGCAAGGCTGTTGTGCAGTACGACGAGGAAACTTCGGAGGTCGTCCTCAAACTCGCAATGGAGCTTTCCGACGGAACCATTGTCGGAGTCAATGCCGGAGCCTTCTTGAGCGCACCGGTTCCGGAGCGGAGCGGCACGATTTCCGTCAACGGAACAGAGGAGCCTGTCAGAGGGGCTTTCTATCTGGAAGAATCCGGAGATACCTATCTGTACTTCACATCTTCGGAGGTATACACTTTCGAAGAACTTCAGGAGATGGCGCTGTATTATTTCTTCATCAAGGTGCCGGACGGACTTATGACGGGAGAAGATTTCGACTTGACGGATCTTTCGGAGGAGGACAATGTCACTGTCGTGTACATTGACAATGTGAAAGGCGGGCAGTACGAGGCAAGTTCCGGCGATGGAGGTGCGTCCTTGACGTTCAACATGCAGAAGACGGCCGACGAGACCTATGCCGTCCGGATCACGGCCGCATTCGACGACGGCCCCGAGGTCGCCGTGAATTTCAATGGCACTTGCGTTTCGGTGGACTATGTCCCCGAAGAGCCGAATGAGTTCACTTATGAGGGGACGACCGAAGCTGTCCGGTCCGCCCTCGTCGACAAGAGAGACCCTGACATCTGGCATGTATGGCTCAGTGCTGTCGGAGGCCTCGACGAACTGTCCGAGTTTGAGGATTCCTACAACGAGGCCATTCATATCACTGCTCCGGCGGAGGCTTTCAATGCCGGAGGGGTGGGCTTCTCGACCTACAAGGAAATCCTGAAGTTCGAGTATGCCGGGCAGACCTGGCAGTATACAGAGGACAATTCCGTCCGCGGGACTCTTGAGGTCAGCCTTGAAGGCGACATGCTGACGGTAGATTTCACCAACTACGACAATTTCAGCGGACATTATTCCGGGACAGCAGTTATTGTTGAATAGAACCGTTTCCATGAGCAAGATTCTTTCAAGTGGCTTCAAGGCCGTCGTGGCGCTGGCCGCCTCGGCGCTGCTCGCGTTTTCGTGCACGAAGGACAATCAGGGAGGCGGTGAGGGAAGCATTCCGGAAGTCCTCGGGACCTATGAATTCGACGGCGATGTCTACGACATTCTCACCGCAAGTTTTGAGCGGTCGGAGACCTTCCTGACCTTCGTCTTCTCTCCTTTGCGCGGTGAGAACCTGAGCACCTATCTGGCATTTGCCGTGGATCCTTACTGGGCCGACGGCGAGATCCACAAGGTGAACGATCCTGCCGGCGAGAATCTGGATCACAATGACGACTATATTCTGGTCTATGAGGATCCGGTGCACTACTACTCACAGTACCGCGAGCCGGAAGAAGGATGGTTCCGGGTGACCGAGTCCGGAGAAGCCTTCAAGGTGGAGCTGGACATACGGCTTGCGGACGGTACCCCGCTGAAGATTTCCTACGATGGGGAGTATCTCACGGAGCCGGCGCCTGAAGAATGACACCGTTTCCGCCTTTTTCGGTATTTTCAGTAAAAAATCCCTGCCCGAAATTTCCGGACAGGGATTTTTCAATAATCTTTGCTAACTTGTGGCTATGAAAAGGATAATCATTCTGGCGGCTTCCGCAGCCGCGCTTTGTCTTGTGTCCTGCGGCCGGAATTCCGCAGGACAGCCCGAGGCCGTGACCGGCAATGCCGTGATCGATGCCATCATGAACCGCCGTTCGATCCGCATGTACAAGGACATGCCCGTGGAGCGTGAGAAACTCCAGCTCATCGCCGAATGCGGTGTGAACGCACCCAACGCCGTGAACTCCCAGCCCTGGGAGCTGCGCATTGTCGATGACATGGAGATGATAGACGCGATCAGCGACAGCTACCGTCGGGACAATCCCGAGGCCGTGGAGCGCGACCCGAATTTCAAGAACATGTTCCGCAATGCTCCGGCCGTGATTTTCATTGCCGTGCCTGAAAGCGAGAGCGGCCTGAACGCCGGCCTGCTCGGAGAGAACATCTGCCTGTCGGCATATTCACTGGGGCTCGGCACCGTATGTCTCGGAGGCCCTGTAGGCTATCTCAAGAACAGCGAAGCCGGAAAGGCATTCCTCGAGCGTCTCGACTTCAGCGAGGGCTACGACCTTCTCTACATGATTGGCGTCGGCTACCCTGACGAGAGCCCCGAAGCCAAGCCCCGCGACCTCTCGAAGATTCGTTTCGTGGAATAGTCCGGGATTTTTATGGATGAAGCCGCCGTGCGCTTGAAATCCGGCGGCTTCTGCGTATATTTGCCGTAATGCTCACCAACGCCGAAATCAAGACCATCCGTTCGCTCCGGGAGAAGAAGTTCCGGGACGAGCTGGGGCTTTTCACGGTCGAGGGTGAGAAATCCGTGGCCGAGGCGCTCGCCTCTTCGTTCGAGGTTGTCAGGGTGCTGCGCGCGGAGGACATCGGTGCCTCCGCGATGGAGCGCATTTCCCAGTGTGCGACCCCGTCTCCGGTGCTCGCCGTGGTCAGGATGCCGAAGGAGGATATGCCCGCGGAGCTTCCGGACGGTCTCGTGCTTGCATTGGATTCTGTCCGCGACCCGGGCAATTTCGGCACGATTCTGCGTATAGCCGACTGGTTCGGCGTGAAGCATGTCTACGCTTCGCACGACACGGTGGAGACTTTCAATCCCAAGGCCGTACAGGCGTCCATGGGCTCGGTTTTCCGCGTGAGCGTGCACAGAGCTGATCTCTCCCCGGTCTGCCGTGCGTTCAAGGATGCCGGACGCAAGGTCTGCGGGACAGTGCTGGACGGAGAGAACATCTACGCCGCGGAGCTCGATGCCGACGGTCTCGTGGTCATGGGCAACGAATCCACGGGCATCAGCGACGAGGTCCGCCGGTTGCTCGACTGCCGGCTGCGCATCCCGTCGTTCGGCGGAGGCGCGGAGTCGTTGAATGTCGCCGTGGCCACCGCGGTCACGCTTTCAGAATTCAGACGCAGATGAAACGGCCGGCTTGCATATTCCTGTTGCTGCTCGTACTGACGGGCTGCAGCACCACCAAACTGGTGCCGGAGGGGGAGTACAGACTGGCATCCAATAAGATAGAGGTCAGCGGCGACGGCAAGGTCAGCGCCGCAGATTTGTCGCCGTATCTGCGGCAGCAGTCCAACAGCTATCTGGCATTCGGCTGGAATCCGTTCCTGAATGTCTACAACTGGTCGAACGGCAGCGGCGAAGGCATCAACAAGTTCTGGGAGAAGATAGGCACGCCTCCCGTGGTGTTCAATCCGCAGCTTGTGCAGAGCACTGTCGACAATATGACCACCCGTCTGGAGTATATGGGTTATTATGACGCGAAAGTGGTTCCGGAAATCACAGTCGTCCGCCGTCTCGCCAAAGTAAAATATGTGGTCGAGACAGGGCTGCGTCATACCATAGACGAGCTTGTCTATGATGTGCCGGAGGGGGAGTTTGCCGAAGATTTCTATGCCGACACCTCCGCGGTCTCGATCCGGCCCGGCGATTTCCTGTCGGAGCAGGCTCTTGAGGCCGAGACGACGCGGGGAGCCGCGCATTTCAGGGATCTCGGCTACTACAGCTTCAACAAGAACAACTATTTCTTCGAGGCGGACACCCTCAGCGGACGCACCGTGCTGTATTACCGAGTGCACGGATACACGAGGAACGAGACTTCCGTTTCTGACTCTCCGATAAACAAATACCGCATAAATAAAGTAAATATCTGGTATCCGGCCGATTTGAAATTCAGGGAGTCACTGCTCCGCAAGCTGAACCGCATCCAGCCCGGCGATCTCTACAGCGAAAGCATGGTCAACACCACCTATCACCGGCTGTCCGCTCTCAATGTGTTCAACAGCGTGAATATCGAGATGACCCCGGTCGACAGTACGCTCGTCAACTGCGACATCCGTCTCGGAGGCTCCAATATGATGGGCTTCAAGCTCAACACGGAGATTTCGTCGAACTCGTCGGGTCTGTTCGGCGCTTCACCCCAGCTCAGCTTCTATCATAAGAACCTGTTCAACGGAGGTGAGAGGCTGAATGTCGAGTTCACCGGCAACTGGCAGTTCATGCCCGGAACCGCGGTCAAATCCACGGAACTCGGAGTCTCCGCGAGCCTGAGCTTCCCCAGGGCGCTTGGATATCCGCTCGAACGCGCCCGCGGGCGCAACATACCCAGGACCGAGATTTCAGCTTCATACAACTACCAGAACCGTCCGGAGTACAGGAGAAGCATCGCCGGATTCACGTTCGGCTACACGGGACAGATAGGCAATCAGATTTTCTATCAGCTCTATCCTTTGCAGATCGATCTTGTAAAGCTGTATGACATCAGCGGCGATTTCTCCCAGACCCTCAGGGAAAACCCTTACCTCTGGGATTCGTTCCAGGATCAGATCGACGCCGGAATCGGCATGACCCTCTATCATACTACAGACGCTTCGATCGTGCCGAAGTCCTCCTACGGCTTTTCCCGACTGTCATTCGATCTTTCGGGCAATCTGCTGTCGCTTTTCAACAGATTCATGCCTCTTGATGAAGTCTCCGGGCACAGAAGGCTGCTGGGGCTGCCGTACAATCAGTATGTGAGGGCGGAGCTTGAACTGGGCAAGGTTTTCCGCTATGGACGGAATGACGGTCAGGCTATCGCGATGCGTCTTGACATGGGCATCGGTCACGCTTACGGTAATTCCACCGCGCTTCCGTTCGAGAAGCAGTTCTATGCCGGCGGATCGAGCAGCATGCGCGGATGGCAGGTTAGGACCCTCGGCCCTGGATTCAGCCAGATTGACAATTCGTTCGTGATACCGAGCCAGACGGGAGACATCAAGCTGGAGGCGGATCTTGAATACCGTTTCGACATGTTCTGGAAACTCGAAGGCGCGGTGTTCGCCGAGGTCGGGAATGTCTGGCGTCTGGACATGATGAGGAATTTCTTCGAGAGTCTTGCCGGCGACTGGGGCGTGGGACTGCGCGTAAATCTCGACTTCATCCTGCTTCGCATCGATGCCGGCTTCAAGGTTCACGACCCTGCGCGTCCCGAAGGCAGCCGCTGGCTCAGGCCAGCCGAATGGGTGGGGCGCGACGGCTATGCCATTCACTTCGGTGTCGGATATCCGTTCTGACACCGAGCCGGCTCAAGTATAATCAGATTTCTTACGATATGAAAAAGATAATATACCAGATACTTCCCCGACTCTGGGGCAATGGGACGATGAGCTGCTGCGACAAGGCTACTCTCGATTACCTCCGTTCGCTCGGAGTCGACTATGTGTGGTACACGGGCATTCCGCGTCATGCTACCGGCAAGGATTTCGTCAAGGGAGATCCCGGCTGCCTCTACGCGGTAAGCGACTGGCTGGATGTGAATCCGTATCTCGCCGACGACCCGGCCGAAAGGATGGTGGAGTTCTCAAGTCTTGTCGAGCGCACCCATGCCGCAGGGCTGAAAGTGCTGATCGACTATATACCCAACCATGTCGCCCGCGACTATAGCGGGAGGATAGTCCACTATGACTGGTGCGACGGAGACTGGACCGACACCTTGAAGAATAATTGGGATGCACCCGAAACCTGGGATGCGATGCTTGAGATTCTGAGTTTCTGGGCTTCACGCGGAGTGGACGGGTTCAGATGCGACATGGTGGAGCTCGTGGATCCGGGAAAGCTCGGCAGCCTCATCGAGGCAGTTAAGGCCGAATATCCGGAACTCATATTCGTCGCGGAGGTCTACGGGAAACACAACTACCGCCGTTATCTCGATGCTGGCTTTGACCTGCTGTACGACAAGTGCGGTCTGTATGACGCGTTGGACGGCATCTGCAGGTGGGGGCATACGGCGGAGTCCGTGACATGGAACTGGCAGTTCCTCGGCGACATGCAGCCGAGGATGCTGAATTTCCTCGAAAACCATGACGAGCTCAGACTTGCGTCCAAGGCTTTTCTCGGATCTCCGGAAAAGGCGTACGCGGCACTTGCCGTCTCCATGCTGTTCAACGATGCGTGGTTCATGCTGTATGCCGGGCAGGAAGCGGGGGAGGACGCATCCGAGAGTTCCGACGGCCGCACCTCGATATTCAACTGGTGCCATCCGAAGATGCTCGGCGATCTGTATGCCTTCGTGCATGGCGAAAAGGAACTTGACGGACGGGAGACGACAGTACTTGCACGTTACCGGCAGCTTCTGGAACTGGCGAAGCGCCCCGTATTCCATTCCGGCAAATGCTGGGACCTGTGCTATTGCAACCATGGTTCGGAAGGGTTTGATCCGCACCGCCATTTCGCCTTCCTGCGCTATGATTCTTCGGAAACCTGGCTCGTTGTCTGCAATTTCTCCGATGCAGACGCTGACTTGAGCGTGAACTTCCCAGCTGAACTTGACTCCGCAGTCGGCGGCAGGAATTCAGTCAGACTGTCAGTCCCCGCCTGGGACAGCATGGTCGTCAGACTGTAGAATTACGACCAACCGGCAGTTACCATGAGTGAGGCTTTTCCCTCCTCATGGTTCTTCGGGAAATGCTAAGGACAGATATTCTCCCCTGAAAGGCTTGCCGTCCGCGGCAGTGAGCGGATGATGCGCAGCATCAATGGAGCGCAGCGGAACCTTTCAGGGGAGAATATCTGTCCTTAGCAAAAGATGTCTATCCGATGAGAATCGAAGCCAGCAGTGCCAGAATTGCGTAGAATTCAGGAAGCGCGGCGTAGATCATCGTGTTGGTCATCACATTGTGTCCCTGGCTGATACCGACGATACCGTTGGCGCAGACCTGTCCCTGGCGTATGCCGGAAATAAGGCAGACGATACCTACGCTGACACCGACGCCGAAATAGAGCGGGCCGTTGGCCGCGAGGTCCTTGCTGAGCCAGAGAATGAAGGCGATGAAGCCGTACAGACCCTGGGTCGCGGGAATGGCGGAGAGAATCATATAGGAAGAAGATTTCTCCGGAGCCTTCTTGAGAGCGCCCTCGGCGGCATTGCCGGCAATCGTGGTGCCAATTGCAGAACCGACACCGGCCAGACTGAACATCAGTCCGAGACCGAGATAAGCAAGAATTGTGTTAAGCATGATTTGATTACTTTATTTGTTTTACTTATTAATTATTATCGTTTGATCGGACTGTAGGCCGTTCCGGAGCCTTCATATCCGGAATTCTTGAAGAATTCGAGGAAATTGAGTCGCAAAGGGTGCACGAAGGCTCCCAGACAGCTCAGGCCCAGGTTCAGCACATGGCCGAAAATGAGAATCAGCACGAAAGGCACCCACTGCCAGGTCGGATCCGGCCCCTTGACCATTTCGGCAATCTGGTTGAAGGTGGATGCGAGCATGCTTCCCGAAAGTCCGAGGGCATACAGACGAATGTAGCTGAGCACGTCCGAGATGAGTCCAGACGCCGTGTTGTAGGTGTCCCACAGCCCGGAACCGATGTTCACGAGCGGGTTGCGCCCCCACTTGTTGAAGATATAGATTCCCAGGGCGGAAACTCCGGCGATACCGATCAGCAGCCACTTCATGACCGTTTCGGAAATGACTCCGGTGAGCCCGATCGAGAGCCCGACAATGCCTCCGACTATCAGAAGCGTCCATCCCAGAGTTCCGAGACTGTTCTTGAAACCTTCACGTTTCACTTCCCATACGGCCTTGGTGATCATCGCAAGGCAGATATGCACGATACCTATCATCAGCGAGATGATCATCCACTTGGCGTAGGTGGCGTTGCCGACGCTGACATCACCGACTATCATGAACTTTTTCATCCAGTCGGGAATCCAGGGCACTTCCACGAGATTGACTCCGAAAAAGCCGCCCATCAGCAGGCCGACCACCACCGTTCCGCAGCCAAGAGACACGATCAGACTCCACATGTTCGCGAGCCCGCCTTTTTTTCCGCGCAGGACGAGGCCTATGACTATAAGGGCCAGACCGTATCCTGCGTCGCCGAGGCACATGGCGAAGAACAGCAGGAAGAAGATACTCATGAAGATTGTCGGGTCGAACTCGTTGTAGACAGGAACTCCGTACATCCGCGTAAGCACCTCGAACTGGCGCGAGAAAGCGTTGTTCCTGAGCTCGATCGGAGGATTGTCGGCCGCCGTCGCCTTTTCTGCGATATAGTAGACTTCCATCGAGTCGAACGCCTCCTTCAGGCGCCCGTCTTCGCTGGTCGGGGCGAAACCCTGGTATATCAGCAGGCTGTCCTCGGCCGCAGTCTGTCCTGACACTCCGGCGAGGTAGACATTGAGGTCGGCGTAGAGACTCTCTATCTTCTTCTCGAGTTCCGGGATTTCCGGCTTCCGCGCCTCAAGGCCGTCGAGCTCCTCTTTCAGAGCCGCGTCGGTCCCGGCAAGTTCGGCTTCGATTTCGGAAGCCTTGCGCTGGGGGAGAGGCATGTCCTTGACGGGGAATCCCTCGCTGTCACCGGCGATGGCGAACCAGATCTTGTCCTTGGTCTCGTGGACGACCTGGATCGCGTAGCTGTCCTCCCATTCCTTTCTGTAGGATTTCAGGGAGATGCAGTAGAATTTAACCCCGAGGTTCAGAAGCCTTTCCCTGTCGTATTCTCCCCAGGGTTCGGCCTCCTCGAGACTTTTCAGCAGTTCCGTCCTGCGCGCCTTCAGAGCTTCGGTCCGTGAGTTGCTGACGCTGTCGATGCTCTTGATTTCGGCCTTGACAGCCTCGATTTCGGACACTATGCTCCGCGACATGTCGTCCACGGGCTTGGACGAGCGCGTGATGTCCACGACTCCCAGATCCCGGAGCTTCTCAAGGAAACTTTCCTTGTCGGAGCTCAGAAGCAGGAAGGAGTATTTTGTCATGGGTATTATCATAGCTCAGCCTCCTCTTCTTCGTGACGTGTCTTGACTATCTTCGACGAGGACTTCGTGAGATTCTCCTCGTCCTCCATGTAGCGCTTTATCTTTCTGATAGCCTCCTGATAGCCCGGAATCTGCACCTTCTCATAGAGATTCACCTTCTGCGTGGTCTTCTTCCTGTTGAATTCCAGGATGTCGCGCTTCTGCTGGTAAATCTCCGACTCGATGCCGAGCCTGGTGAGCTCCTTGAGTATTCTGACCCCGTCGGCATACCATGCCGGCTTGACGAAGGCGTTGAACGGCTTGAGTTCGTAGTGGATTTCGTCCAGCTGCGGAGTCTTCACCCCGGCCACCTTCACCGTGCGCAGATCCACGTCGGTGATGGTGATGAGACCGGGTTCGAACTCGTTCCAGAGCGACGAAAGATAGTCGTAGCTGGCAATCGACTGCTCAAGCTGCTCTTCGAGCCTGCGGGCTTCCTGCTTGGCCGCCTGAACGCTTGAACGCAGGGCCGACTCCTTGTTCTTGAGAGTCGGCAGCGCGTTCTGGCGCACCTTGAGCTGTTTCCCGAGATTCGTCAGAGAGGTCTTGTTGTATTGAAACTTGATCGCCACGGTCTATTTCTTCTTCCAGTATTTTTCTACGAGAGCCTGCTTGATTCCGGTTTCGGTCGGAGTGAAGTATTTGGCGAATATCTCCCATGCCGTGTCAAGCAT
>DVLC01000091.1 GCA_018715685.1 Candidatus Cryptobacteroides merdipullorum | reverse complement strand
ATACTTTACAAAGGTGTGGACGCAATCTACGAGACCATGGAGAACCTGCGTTTCAAGATAGGCCCGAAGTCCTTCTACCAGACGAACAACGGCCAGGCGCTGAAACTCTACCGCACCGTGCGCGAGTTCGCCGGACTGAGCGGAAAGGAAGTCGTTTACGACCTCTATACTGGAACCGGCACCATCGCCCAGTTCGTAAGCGCCGGTGCGAAGAAGGTCATAGGAATAGAATATGTGCCCGAGGCCATCGGGGACGCCAAGGTCAACGCCGCAGCCAACGGGATAACGAACTGCAGCTTCTTCGCAGGGGACATGAAAGACATTCTGACCGCGGATTTCATCGCTGAGCACGGCCGCCCCGACGTGATCATCACCGACCCTCCCCGCGCGGGCATGCACCCGGACGTGGTCGGAACCATTCTTGACGCGGCACCGGAGAAAATCGTATACGTGAGCTGCAATCCCGCCTCGCAGGCGCGCGACCTCGAAGCCCTGTGCAGGGATTATGACATCGTGGAGGTGCAGCCGGTCGACATGTTCCCCCATACGACCCATGTGGAGAATTGCGTCCTTTTGAGAAGAAACCCGGACAAAAGTTCCGGCCTTTGATGAAATTTCAGTAAATTAGCCGCGAAAACCAGTGTATATGAGATTTAAACCGACCGAATACAAATTGATGAATGTGGCGACAGGCCGCATTTTCGAAGACGAGGGGTGGACCCTCGCCGATCCGCAGAGCCCCGAACCCTCGCTCGTGAGGGCCGTGTACGCCAACAAGAAGTTCACGCCGCGTGAGGACCTCAAGGGAATCTACCGTTATGCCGACTGGATGCCGATCAGCCGCACGCTGAAGAACTCCTGCGCACCGGCGACCTATAAGTCGAAGGGCCTCGCCAAATTCCTCGGACTTGAAAATCTCTATATCACTTTCTCGGGTTACTGTCCGAAGGTGGGAGCCAGATTCCAGACCTGCTCGTTCAAGGAGACGGAGGCTTTCTCCGTGTGCGCGAGAATGTCGAAGAAGGAAGACAGGGTGCTGATAGTGCAGTCTGCCGGCAACACGGCGAGAGCCTTCGCACAGATATGCTCCGACAATGACATTCCCGTGGTCATCTGCATACCCGAGGACAGCAAGCACGACCTCTGGTTCCACAAGAAACTGAACAAGTGCGTGAAGCTCATAGCAGTCCCCCACGGATGCGACTATTACGACGCTATACACCTCGGCGAGAAGCTGGCGAAGAATCCCCGCTTCTTCCTTGAAGGCGGCGCCAAGAATGTCGCAAGACGCGACGGAATGGGAACGACCATTCTGAGCCACGTGGAGGTGACAGGCAGGATTCCCGACGCCTATTTTCAGGCCGTAGGCTCCGGAACAGGCGCGATAGCCGCATGGGAGAATGCCGAGAGACTGGCCGAGGACGGCCGCTTCGGTGAGAACAAGATGCGCGTGTATGTGGCCCAGAACGCTCCGTTCACATTGATCTGCGATTCGTGGAAGGCGCGTACGCGTCAGCTTGCGGAACTAAGTCCCGAAGACGGCAGGCGACAGGCCGAGATAATCCTCGCGAAGGTTCTGGCCAACCGCCAGCCTCCCTACAGCCTCGCCGGCGGACTGTTCGATGTGCTGACCAAGAGCGACGGCGACGCTTTCTGCGTGCCCAACGACGGAATCATGTACTGGCTGCTGATGTTCCGCAATCTCGAAGGCTACGACCTGCTTCCCGCGAGCTGCGCGGCCGTTCATGCGCTCGCCTGTGCCGTAAAGGAAGGCAAGGTGCGCAAGGACGAATATATAATGCTCAACTGCACCGGCGGCGGCCTGCTCGGCTCGATGAGCAAGGGCTACATTTTCAAGGAACCGGATCTTATCCTCAGCCCGGATCTGCCGGAGGAGGAGATCATAGCGGCGGTCGACGGACTGTTCTGATCGCTGCTGGAAGATTATTTCATAACGGTTGCATAGTTTTGATGTTAGGCGGAGATTTGCAATCTCCTCCTACTTTGTTGATTTGCCCGTCTGTGATTCTCAGAGATTGACGGCGATCGTCAGACTTGCAGCCAGATAGGTCGCGCTGTTGCTGCGGATGTTCTGCTCGGCGACATAGCCGGGACCGTCCGGGTTCGGGATAGGAGGTCTGCTCTTGGCCGCCATGATCGTGGCGGAGAGGTCGATGGCGCAGCGTTTCGTCAGAGCGAACCTGTAGCCGCCTCCGATGCGCGTTATCAGACTGACGCGGGTCTTGAAGGTTTTCGGCACATGGAATCCCGCTCCCGCCTCGGCGAAATAGAACATGCCGTCGTTCACGGCCCTTTTCGGAAAGAAACTCATGCGCAGCGTGGCGGGAATGATTCTGTTGTCCTTGTGAATGCCTGAATAGCCTCCGTGAAGTGATATGGACAGCAGGTCCCCGGGCGGCACGAAGCCTACGCCTAACATCACCATGCCGTTCGGATACGGACTGAAACCCGAGTAGCTTTCGTCAATTCTGTAGCCTTCCTCGCTCAGGATGTTGTAGTGATAGCCGAGGGCGAGACTCTGGACATACCCCCATTCGCAGCTGAAGCGCACCCGGTCGAAGAAAGCGGAGCCTGAAGCGGTTGCTCCATATTCCCGGGCGGACACCGGCATTCCGGCGCAGCAGAACGCAAATGCGGCGGCGATGAGCTTTAGCGGAATATTTCGGAAGGAGAATTTCATGAGCTGTAGTTTTCAGAACCTGTACATTATGCTGACACGCGGAAGGATAATGTCGTATATGCCGTTCCTGTAGAATGAAAGGTAGATCGAGCCGTTCTCCCTGTCCGTCCGCAGGTGGACACCAGGATTCGCGGACAGACCCAGGTCGATGCAGACTTTTCTGGCGAAGAAATCGAACCTCAGCCCTATCGAGCAGGACAGAGCCGCGACTATTCCCATCTCTTTATGCAGATCCTCGCCGGAGCTCAGCAGGAAAGCGTTTTCGTTGTCATGGACATATCCTGTCAGAACGCCAGCACCGGCGTGGAATCTCATGAGGAAGGCTTCTGTCTCGAACATGCCGAGCACATAGTCGTGCGTGTAGCCGAGCTTGACGCCGAGGTCACCGGTACGCCCCGTGAGCAGACCGTATGCGTCCGTGGTCAGGGTGATGATGTCCATTTCCGTTCCGGTTCTGTCGCAGGCCTGCGCCTGCAAGCCCCATCCGGAAGGAGAGCTGAACAGACCGGCACTCCATTCTCTCGCGGCGGCCTCCGGGGTTGTCAGAGCCAGCGCGAGACAGAGAATTACGATATGAGGGAGTCCCGACATCATGGCCAATATAGGCAGTTTTTTGATTTTTTCCTATTAAAACACTATCTTCGCCGTCGTGTACAACTGAAATTGAAGCCTTAAGATGTCTATTGAGATCAAAGAAGTCAGAACGCGCAGAGAGTTGCGCAGGTTCGTGAATTTCCCTGAACTATTATATAAGGACAACCCGTATTATGTCCCGCCCCTCGTGTTCGACCAGATGGACACGCTTGATCAGAAAAAGGGTGCCGCGCAGGAATTCTGCGATTCGAAGCTCTATCTCGCCTATAAGGACGGGAAACTTGCCGGCAGGGTCGCCGCAATAGTCAACCATCTTGCGAACAAGCAGTGGGACCACAAGGAAGTCCGTTTCGGCTGGTACGATTTCATCGATGACCCGGAAGTCGCGAAGGCGCTGATGGACAAGGTGGAGGAGTTTGGCCGCCAGTACGGCATGGAATCGGTCGTAGGCCCGCTCGGCTTCACTGATTTCGACCCCGAGGGCCTGCTTGTCGAGGGTTTCGACAGGCTCAGCACCATGGCGCTGATATACAATCACCCCTACTATGTGGAGTACATCGAGAACATGGGCTTCACCAAGGACGCCGACTGGATAGAGTTCAAGATATACATGCCCGAGAAACTGCCTGAAAGAATCGACAGGCTCTGCACCCTGATCCAGGAAAGGAACAACGTCCACCTGCGCCAGATCACTCGCAAGATCATCAAGGAGGAGGATTACGGGCACAAGATATTCAAGGCCATCAACGAGTGCTACAAGAACCTCTACAACTTCACCGTGCTCCCCGACCACATGGCCGACAAGTACCTCGACTTCTATCTGAGCATTCTCGACCTGCGCTTCATTTCGGTGGTCGAGAACGAGAAGAACGAGCTCGTGGCCTTCGGAATCACTATGCCTTCGATCGTGCGCGCTCTCCAGAAGTGCCGCGGAAAACTCTTCCCCTTCGGCTGGTGGCATGTGCTGAAGTCTCTTTTCTGGAGACGCGAGGAGGGCGTGGAGATGCTGCTCGTCGGAGTGCTGCCCGAGTATCAGAACACCGGAATCAACTCGCTCGTCCAGGCCGACATGTTCAGAAAATACACCCAGTTCGGCGTGAAATGGGCAGAGACCAACGCCATCCTCGAGACGAACACCAAGAATCAGGGTCAGTTCAAGGACTACAACCCCGAATGCAAGAAAAGGCGTAGGTCGTATATCAAAAAGCTTGAGTATTAGCTGATTTAACATAAATGTCAGAGTCTGTAACAAAAATGTTAGCCCCTCTTCCGGAGCGAATGAGGCCCGGAAATCTGTCGGAATATGTCGGGCAGAGACATCTCGTGGGAAAGGGCTGCATTCTGAGGAACATGATAGACTCCGGCAATCTTTCATCCTTCATTCTGTGGGGTCCTCCCGGTGTCGGAAAGACGACACTGGCCCGGATCATTTCGAATACTCTCGACCGGGAATTCTATACGCTCTCGGCGGTGAGCTCCGGAGTGAAGGATGTAAGGGAGGTGATCGACGCTGCGAAGAAGAACATCTTCTCGAGCGGAGGCGCCCCCATACTTTTCATCGACGAGATCCACCGCTTCAACAAGGCGCAGCAGGACGCCCTGCTCGGTGCCGTCGAGTCAGGCACCGTGGTGTTGATCGGAGCGACGACCGAGAACCCCTCGTTCGAGGTGATCACTCCCCTGCTGTCGCGCTGCCAGGTCTTCGTGCTGAAGTCGCTCGACGCCGCCGACCTTGACACCCTGCTGCAGCGTGCCGTGAAGGAGGATGCCGTGCTGCGCGAGAGAAACATCGAGATACGCGAGAAGGAGGCCCTGTTCCGCCAGAGCGGAGGCGACGCCCGCAAGCTGCTGAACATACTTGAGATAGTTGTCGACGCGAATCTCGGCAAGGATCCCATAGTCATCGACAACCGTACTGTCACCGAATGCCTCCAGGAGAATGTTGCGATTTACGACAAGGACGGAGAGATGCACTACGATATCATATCCGCGTTCATCAAGAGTGTGCGCGGCTCCGATCCGAACGCGGCAGTATACTGGATGGCGCGTATGCTCGAGGGCGGCGAGGATCCTCTGTTCATAGCCCGCAGGCTCTGCATTCTTGCGGCGGAGGACATCGGTCTCGCGAATCCCAACGCCCTGCTGCTCGCGGACGCGACATTCAGGATAGTGCACTCCATAGGCATGCCCGAAGCCCGCATCCCATTGAGCGAATGCGCGATATATCTGGCGAGCTCACCCAAGAGCAATTCGGCGTACATGGCGATAGACAGCGCCCTGGAGGCTGCGCGGGAGGACAAGACCGCCGCGGTTCCGCTCTATCTGCGCAACGCCCCGACCAAGCTGATGTCCGAGCTCGGCTATGCCGACGGTTATAAGTACGCCCACGACTATCCAGGCCATTTCACCGATCTGGAATTCCTTCCGGAGAAGATGTCCGGAAGGGTTTTCTACGAGCCGCAGCCGAACAGGCACGAGGACAGCCTGAAAGCCT
This sequence comes from Candidatus Cryptobacteroides merdipullorum, assembly GCA_018715685.1. Lineage (GTDB taxonomy): Bacteria > Bacteroidota > Bacteroidia > Bacteroidales > UBA932 > Cryptobacteroides > Cryptobacteroides merdipullorum. The sequence continues at coordinate 2,770 of DVLC01000091.1, read as the reverse complement.
ATCTCCGGGCGTGCTGGCCGAAATACTATACGGAGAAATGAATATTTCCGAGACAGTAGCCGCCCAGAAGGAGTATTTCCGTTCCGGGGCCACTCTGCCGGCGGATTTCCGCCGCGACCGGCTCCGAAAGCTGCTGGACGCGCTGTACAGCTGGGAGAAGCCGCTTTGCGACGCTCTGATGCACGACCTCCACAAGTCTCCGGAAGAGGCGTACATGACGGAGATAAGCATGGTGCGCGGAGAAATTCGAAACCAGCTCGCACATCTGCGTTCCCGCATGTGCCGCAGGCATGTCCCGACTCCCCTCGCCCATTTCCCCTGCCGCGGCTATGAGGTCATGGAGCCGCTCGGCACGGTCCTGATAGTGTCGCCGTGGAATTATCCCGTGCAGTTGCTGCTCAGTCCGCTCGCCGGAGCCATCGCTGCCGGGTGTACCGCAGTCCTGAAGACTTCTCCAGCGGTTCCCGAGGTGTCGGCAGTGCTTGGCGCAATGATCCGCGAGACTTTCGGCAGGGAGTATGTCGCGGTCGTGGAAGGCCACAGGGAGGTCAATTCTGAATTGTTCTCCCAGAAATTCGACCTTATCTTCCTGACCGGAAGTCCGTCGCTCGGAAAAGTCGCTATGAAGGCGGCCGCCGCCCATCTCACGCCCGTGGTGCTCGAGCTCGGGGGCAAGAGTCCCTGCATAGTCGACTCCGAAGCCGATCTTAAGGTGGCTGCCAGGCGCATAGCATGGGGAAAGACTCTGAACGCAGGCCAGACCTGCATCGCCCCTGATTATCTGCTGCTGCACGAAGATGTCAAGGACGCGTTCGTCGAGGCATTCAGGGCGGCTCTCGCCGAACTTCACGGCCCTGACATGCGCAGCTCGGCGCATTATGCGCGCGTAGTGAGCGACAAGGCTTTCGAACGCCTGACATCCTATATGGCGCAGGGACGCATTCTTGCAGGAGGCGGCTGCGATTCCGGAAGCCGTTTCATCGAACCGACCCTGCTCGACGGCGTGGATCCGGATTCTCCCGTGATGCAGGAGGAGATTTTCGGCCCCGTGTTCCCCATCATCACCTGGCGGAAGCCGGACGAGGCAGTGGATTTCGTGCTTTCGCGCGAGAAACCTCTCGCCCTGTATTATTTCGGAAACGAACGCCGCGGCTGGGAGTTCGCGCGCAGATGCAGCTCCGGCGGAGCCTGCATCAACGACTGCATCATGCACATAGTCAATGACCGGTTGCCGTTCGGCGGAGTCGGCAATTCCGGAATGGGCTCATATCACGGCAGATACAGCTTCGAAGCCTTCTCACACCGCCGCGCCGTCGTCGTCACACCGACATGGACGGACCTTCCATTCCGCTATATGCCCTATCGCTTCATCAGACTAATCAGAAGGATTCTGCGCTGACATCGTACTCACGGCCCCCGCGGGCCGCTGCGGGGCGAGGAAGCCGCGATGGAGGCTCTCCCCAAACCAACCGCCTCCGGAGCGGCTTTCTTGCCCCGTCATCGGTTTAAGAAGATGTTTTTGCAAATGTCGGAATTTTGGCCCTTCTTTGCAGCCGCAAAAAAGGTAAATGTCGGATTAATGAACAGAGACGCTATTGATTTCGAAAAGGAAAGTGTATTCACCTTATTCCGCAAACTTCTGATTCCCACCTTGCTCGGCTCTACGGCCCTGTCGGCTGTGAGCGCGATTGACGGCATATTCGTAGGTCACGGAGTCGGAGCAGACGGGGTTGCGGCGGTCAACATAGTCGCCCCTATCTATCAGGTCATGGCCGGAATCGGCTTCATGATCGGTGCCGGATGTTCGGTAGTTTCGTCAATACACCTGTCGCACAAGAAGGTCAAGGTGGCGCGCATCAATGTATCTCAGGCCCTGCTTGCCGCGTCCCTGCTTTCTTCGCTGCTGATAGCCGCGACGCTGGTTTTTCCCGAGGCGACGGCCCGGATGCTCGGCTCTTCCGACACCCTGATGCCCAAGGTGCTCGACTACCTGAAATGGATCATGCCGGCTTTCCTGTTCGAGATGTGGTCGCTGATAGGGCTGTTCATAATCAGGCTCGACGGAGCACCGAAATATGCGATGTGGTGCAACATGATACCGGCTCTGATGAATGTGGTGCTGGACTGGCTCTTCATCTTCCCTCTCGGAATGGGAGTCAAGGGCGCCGCAATAGCGACTGCCATAAGCATCGCGACAGGAGGGCTCATGACGCTTGCCTATCTGCTGTTCTTCGCCAGGACCATGCGGTTGATATCCCTGAAAATCAGCCCTACGAGCATCAGACTGTGGCTCAGGAACATAGGCTATCAGTGCAGCATCGGTTCCTCTTCGCTGCTCGGTGAGCTCATCATGGCAGTGTTCATGTTCGTGGGCAACTGGCAGTTCATGAAGTATCTCGGCGACACTGGCGTGGGAGCTTTCGGAATAGCCTGCTACTATGCGCCTTTCTTCTTCATGATAGGGAATGCGATCGCGCAGTCGGCTCAGCCGATAATCAGCTACAATCACGGTGCCGAGCGGCTATCCAAGGTCATCGAGGCCCGATCTCTGCTGCTGAAGACTGCGATTTGTTTCGGTGTTTTCGTATCCGCACTTTTCATAGCCTTCCCTAAGGGGCTTGTCGGTCTTTTCGTGGATGTCCAGAGTCCCGCGGGCGTGCTTGCAGCCGACGGTTTCCCCCTGTTCGGTATCGGTGCGCTGTTCTATATCGTGAACATCGCGCTGATCGGATATTACCAGAGCATAGAGAAAGTGCGCAAGTCCACCGTA
>DVLC01000090.1 GCA_018715685.1 Candidatus Cryptobacteroides merdipullorum | reverse complement strand
CCGGTCAGGTATGTGACGGCGGAGCGGAGCATGGAACTGAAGGCGGATTCCTCGTTCAGGTACGATTTCCCGCAGAGCCTTCAGATGGTGAGCCTGTATGTACAGGATTCCGTTCTGGTCGTGAAGGAAAGCGTCGGCGGAAACATGGATGGAAGATATTTCAAGTGCTATTCGCTTGAGGACGGCTCCTGTATGGGAGAATATGTGCTCCGCGGACGCGGCCCCGGTGAGGCCCTTTCTCCGAATATAAGAGGTTCTTTCCATGATTCTTCGGGCAGGGAGTGTCTTTATGTTTTCGATATATCCCTGGGCAGGTCTTATGGGCTGGACCTCGCAAAATCCATAAAGGAAGGAAAGACGGAGATATTTCCGCTGACAGATTTTCCGGTGCAGCCACTGGATGCGTATCTGTATAGGGATATGCTGCAATTCGTTACAGTCGCGGATAATGACAGACAGCTGTACCGGATAATGGGGCTGGACGGTAAAGAACTGAAGACATTTGATATCCTGCATGACATCTCGGCTGATGTTTTCCTTCCGCAACTGAGCGAGTGCGTAGTTTTGAATCATGAAGAAGGGCTTGCCGCGCTGCTGATGCTGGGTCTGCCGCAGATGAACATTCTGGATCTGGAGACAGGGGATGTCAAGTCGTACGCTGTAAGTCCGGAATATGTGCATTGGAGGGACATCATAAGCCGGTATGATATGAATTCCATAGTGTACTATACTGCGGCAATATCTTCGGATGAGTTCATCATGGCTCTGTACATAGGAGAAAGTGTCGCCGATTCCGTTGACAAGGACTGTTCTCATCTGCATGTCTACGACTGGTCGGGGCGTTTTCTGTACGATATCACCCTCTCGGAAGTAATCGACGCGATAAGCTTTGATGAGAAGACGGAGATGCTCTACGCCCTCGACCGCAACGCCAACCGCATCTACCGCTACGACATGTCGGAACTGATATAGGATGCCGGATTTTTGCGTGAATGCCGCGATATATAAACTGAGATCAAAAACGGATGATTGCGTATGAAAAGGAGAATCATTTCTGCGGCGGAAGCGATGATTGTATGCATGGCGGGCTTATTGGCTGTTTCGTGCGATCAATCGCGATATTTCGCCTTCGAGGATGTGGAATATGTGACGGGATTCCCGGCCTCATACAGGCTGGCTTCGCCGGAGATTCTGCCTGTTGATGCCATCGGAATACAGGGCGTCAATGTCTTCAATGATTTCATCCTGCTCTCCTGTGCTGATTCCAGCGGATGCCTGTCCGCTTTTGACAAAGACGGGAATCCGGTGTCGAAGCCTTTCCTGCGGGTGGGGAGAGGCCCGGGCGAAGTCCTGTTCCGCCCGTATATGTCCTGGCTGAGCTTCAGTGAAGACCGCGGCGATACGGATTGCGGACTTTATGATTTCAAGGGGAACTATCTCATATGCGATATCGTGGAGACTCTGTCCGAAGGTTCGTTCTGCTATGAGCGCCTTGCTGATTCTCTTCCGTCTTCGGCGGGGGCAAGGTATTTTATGGTGACGGACAGTACCTTGATTTGCAGGAAGGCCAATGACTATGGCGACGGATATGAGAGGTGTCTTGTAGGTGCTGACGGCAAAGAGCGCGTCAATGAAGCGATGTCATATCTGAATTCTGTCCGTTCGGCGGACAAGAACATTCTTGCGACCATGTTTGTCGTCAACCGGGAAAAAGGAATCGTCGCCGAACTCGGCTCCAGACTGAATGTCATTCACCTGTACTCGTTGTCGGGTGATTTCCACAGGACTGTCGCCGTCGGTTCCGGATTGGAAGAAATAGAGGAAGCCGAGGCCATGGAGCAGGATGATATGAACAAGGCATATTATGAAGCGAAAGCCTTCCGCGAATTTTTCGTCGGCCTGTATCTTGGAACTACAATCAGGGAACTGGATGAAGGCTCGTATGCCCCGCCCGAGCTTCATTTCTTCAGCTGGGACGGAGAGCCGCTGGCCAGCATCTCTTTGCCTGTAAGGGAGTTGTTCTTCGATATTGACCTCGAAGACGGCCAACTTTATGTCGTCAGCAGCGACACCGAAGAAATATTAAGGTACGACGTGTCTCACATAATCGATTCGCTCGGATGATGTCTTTCGCCCTGAAAACCCCGGCGGCCGGCAGATTTGCAATCCGCCCCGCTCTGTAACCTGCTGGTGGATTCAGGCTCAATAAATCTGAGTGTGCGAGGCAAAGCGCCAAATCGTTGATTGTCAATTAAGTCTGACTTTGTCCCGCACACGCAGAGGACCTCGAGACCCCGCTGCGTGTGCGGTTCTAAGATTCAATGTGCTGATTGTCAGTACAATGGCGAATATTGTCGCACACTCAGATTTTAGTCGAGCCGGAATTAGTCAGCGCCGTTTCCGATTTTGACGGAACGGATAATGAAAATCATCAAGCACGCCTCCATGTCTTGGAGCCGCACGGAACAGTGTCCGCTGTGTCCGGTGTGGGAAGGAATCGTTTCCATCAGGCGCAGCAACCATATTTCTGCGGCTGTCAATGGCAGGTCTGCGTAGCAGATGAATTTCATTTTCCATCAAGGAGCTGCCGTAGCCCTGAAGTTCTGCAATCCATCTGTGCGCCTCAACCTGCCTGCAGGCGTATGCAAGGCATGCCGGTGTCGACGGTGGAAGGAAACGGTGTCCACCTTCGACGCCAATCGGCCTTTCACGCCCCTGCAAGCCATCCGCCTCGCGCAGGTGGATTGCAGAAAGCCTCCGAACTGTGCTAAAGACGGTGCAAAGTGCTTTGCCTGCCGTCAAACCGGCACCCGTGGATTGCCGAACCATGGAACCCCGGCCCGGCACAGGGCAGAAAGTCAACCATGGACTTGAAAATCAAATTATTATTAGTACATTCGTCCGGAGGACAAAGTCGTCCGATTTTTACAATTGATGATCATCTATATGTCCAGATTCTTGCTAGTCTTGTCCGCGGTCATGCTGACGGTCTCCTGCGGGCGGAACAATTTCATTGAAGGAGTTCCGGTCGAGACGGTCAGGGCCGGACAGGTTCTGAGCCTTGACCGTGACACCCTGTTCACCTGCGACTTCTCCGAGTGCCTGCAGTGCGTGGATTTGAGCGTTGAAAGCGACAGCGTGCTCGTGCTGAGGGAGATGGAGAATTCCAGTCCGGACTTCAGATATTTCAAGTGCTGGTCTCTGACGGACTTCTCCTATCTCGGTGGCTATGTGTTTCATGGCAGAGGGCCCGGGGAGGTCCTTATGCCTGATTTCATCGGCGGCTTCGTGTCCGGGGAAGGCACCAGGAAGGTCAGCGGCATCGCGGACATAAGTCTTAAAAAGGTATTCAGCGTAGATTTCCCTTTGTCGGCAGTCTCAGGGGAGGCGGTGATCCGACAGACAGGCAGGCTGCCGTCAAATACTATGTATGTGCGCCCGTACGGAGAGGCGCGGCTATATGTGGAATGTGTGGATAATGACAGGTTGGTGTGCCGTCTGACGGACATGGATTGCAATATTCTCAAGGATTTCGAGGTTTACGGGGATATTCCGGCCATGTCGTGCGCGGCCCGGCTCAGCCATTGTCTCGTGGTCAATCAGGAGAAGGGCCTTGTGGCCTCGCTGATGATAAGCCTCCCTCAGATCAACATCCTCGACCTTGAAAGCGGAAATATATCTTCGTATGCGAGCGGAGAAGAATTCAGGGACTGGAAGGAAATCATACGGCCGGTCAACCCGAATACGGCGATGGATATGAAGGAGTACTACTTGAATGCCGACAGCTCGAACGATTATATTTTTGCGCTCTACGCAGGCGTTTCACGCGCGGAGCTTGACGGCAGAGATGACACTCATCTGCATGTCTACGACTGGTCGGGGCGTTTTCTGTACGACATCACCCTCTCGGAAGTCATCGACGCGATAAGCTTTGATGAGAAGACGGAGATGCTCTACGCCCTCGACCGCAACGCCAACCGCATCTACCGCTACGACATGTCGGAACTGATATAGCCTCCGGCATGGGAAAATCTGTCCATAAACAAAAATCAAATGATTATTAAAATATTACAAATGTCCAGATTCTTGCTTGTCTTGACCGCGGTCATGCTGACGGTCTCCTGCGGGCGGAACAATATCGTCAGCGGGGTTCCGGTCAGGTATGTGACGGCGGAGCGGAGCATGGAACTGAAGGCGGATTCCTCGTTCAGGTACGATTTTCCGCAGAGCCTTCAATGTGTGGATCTGACCATAGCGAACGATTCCATACTGGTCTTGAGGGAGACAGTCGGGAGCAGCGACAGCCTGAAATTCTTCGGCTGCTATTCTCTGAGGGATTATTCATGGCTGGGAGACTATGTGGTCAAGGGACGCGGTCCGGGAGAGGCTCTCAATCCTTTTATCAGGGGGATGCTGCGTGCCGCCGACGGCAGAGAATGCTGCTATGTCGGCGATGCCATGCTCGGAAGGGTGTATGAACTCGACCTGCCGCTCTCCATTGAACGAGGAGGTACGGTGATTCGTGAGTTGCACGGTGTCCCGGCGAATACCGTCTACAACTATCCCTATAGGGACTCCCTCCGTTTCCTTGTGCGGATAGGGGATGAAGACAGAATGCTTTATGAGGTCGTGACCGCAGATAACGAAGTCCGTCGGTCGTTCAATCTGTACAGGTCGGTTTCCGCTGAAAACTGCCTGTCTCAAATAAGTCACTGCACAGTCGTCAATCAGAGAGCCGGTCTTGCCGCGCTGCTGATGTTGGGACTTCCGCAGATGAACATTATCGATCTTGAAAGCGGGGAGGTCCGCTCTTTCGCCGTGGACCGGGAGTATCGGAGGTGGAGAGACATCATTGAGAGGTATGACGGCGATTCCGGGCTGTACTATAATTACGCGACGGCGACCGAGGACGTTATACTCGCCACTTATGCGGGAAAATCCGTCATGGAATTCGCGAATGACAGGAACGTGCACATTCATGTCTTTGACTGGAGCGGCAGCTTCCTCTATGATATCACTGTCAGGGAAAATGTCAATGCAATGGCTTTTGACGAATTGGGCGGGATGCTCTACGCCCTCGACCGCAACGCCAACCGCATCTACCGCTACGACATGTCGGAGCTGATATAGTCTCCGACGGTTCTGTCGCATATGAAAATGCCGGACACCAGCGAAGGTGCCCGGCATTCTGCATACCGCAGCGGAATGTCCGCCGGCGGGGATCAGTTCTCTCCTACATGGAAGGCCACGCGGAGGTCTTCGACTTCCTTGTCCGTGATGGGGTGGAGCTTGCCGATCGGGGTGGCGAGCACGAGGGACTTGGCGCTGAACTCCGCCACTTCGAGACGGTCGAAAGCGTTGAGCAGCGAGTCGGAGGCCACTACGATGGAATCGTTGGCGAGCATCGCGCAAGGTCTGTCCTTGAGAGCCTCGGCCACTTTCGTGGGGTCGGTGTACTGGGTTCCGAAGGGGAACCTGGGAACGTCCTGCAGGAAGATCCAGCTCTCGGGAATGGTGCGCACGTTGAATGTTGCGTCGGTGGTGCAGAATCCCATCAGGGACGGGCACTGCGTCAGCACGATGGCCTTCACTTTCGGATTGTGGCGGTAGATCTCGAAGTGCAGGGCGGTCGCACGGCTCGGAGTCTTTCCTGCCTCGGCCATGCCGTCTTTGATCTGGACGATGTCCTCCTCGTCGATGTCCCAGCGCTGGATGCCTGTGGGGGTGATAAGGAAGTCATTGTCGCGCCAGCGCATGGACACGGTGCCATAGGAGCTGCTCATGAGCCTCTGGTCGCAGGCTCTGCGCACGAAGCGGCAGATCTCGGTGCGGATAGCCCTTTCGTCCGAAGGGTGCTGCACGTCCATGAAGTGCTGCACATTGGTCATGTGCCTCTCGTGCATCTGTATCTGCTCCTCGGAGAGGTATTTCGGCTCGCCGAGATTCTTGGCGTTGATGATGGTGCGCGCGCAGAGCTCGAGAGTCTCGAAACGCTGGTAGGCGTCGCCGATGTCTTCTCCGCAGAGCACCACGCCGTGGTTCTCCATGATCACCGCCTTGTATTCGGGGTTCTTCTCGAATTCGGAAGCTATGCTCTTTCCGAGAGCCTCGCTGCCCGGAACGTCATATTTCGCGAAACCGATGGGCCCGCAGACATTGCGCGCCTGAGGAATGATGCTCGTGTCGGGAATCTGATGTATGACACTGAAGGTCACGAGTCCGGGAGGATGCGCGTGGATGACCGCCCTCATCTTGGGGCGTATCTTGTAGATGGCCTTGTGGAAAGGATACTCGGATGAGGGACGGTGGCGTCCGACGATGGTGCCGTCGGCCTTGACGCACATGATGTCGGCGGGGGTCAGCGAACCCTTGTCGATACCGGCGGGGGTGATCCACATGTCACCGTTGTCGTCCATGATGGACAGGTTTCCGCCCGAAGTGGTCGTGAGACCGCTGCGGTAGATGCGCCCGATGATCAGAGCGAGCTGCTCCGCGGGGTGCATGAGCTTGGTGTTCAGTTGTTTCATAAAGTATATCGTTGGTTTGTCATCAAATCTGCCAGTGCGTCGGCGTCAGTGCCGCTGAATACCGCGGACACGTCGCAGTCCACGAGCGCTTCGAGTATCGAGGCCCGGTCGAACCTGACGCCCCTGAGCCGCGCGGAGAGTCCGTCGGAAGGAAGGTCGCCGAGGAAGTCTCCGCTGAAGCGTACGCTGCCGATGAGCCCCTGCTCGAGACTAATCCCTGCCTCGACGGTTCCGCAGGCCAGCCTGTTCTTTCTTACCAGGGAGACCTCCTTGGAGTGGCCGTAAATCCATTCCCAGCGCGAGAACTTCTCCTCCGCAAGCTTTCTGACCGCGACGATATCCGTGTCTGAAAGCAGGATTTCCCCATCGCCGCCGGCAAGTCTTGACTGCAGCGCGTCCTTGAACTCAAGGACGGAGGAAAACTGCGGGAGATAGTCGCGCAGGTTGGCGACCCGGCTGTGTACGGACGCGATGCCTTTGGCTTCAAGCTTGGAGCCGCTGACATTCAGGACCTCCGTCAGAGTCTCGAGGTCGACGTCGAACATCAGAGTGCCGTGGATCAACTCCTTGTCGTGCCACACCCTGCGGGCATAACCCGAGACCTTGCGCCCGTCCACGAAGATGTCGTTTCTTCCGCCGAGCTCCGCCCTGACTCCGAATCCCCTGAGCGCTTCCGCGACGGGTTCCGGACTGACGTTGCGCCCGACTATGCTGTAGTTGAGGTTCTGCAGATCATGGTAGACGGCTCCTCCTCCGGTCACACGTCTGGCAAGCAGGATTCCGTGCGATTCGAGATAGCCGATGTTCACCTCTCCGTAGGCGTTCTGGTTGAGTCCGATGATGACGGAAGGCCGGTTCCTCCATAGATAGAAGACAGGCTCTTCCGAATCGTACTGCTGGAGGCAGTATTCGTCGAACGCCATATTGAAGTATGGGTCGGTTGAACTGTTGGAGAGGAACTTCATTCGAGCATCCACTGAAATTCAGGTCAAATATACGCAGAAGTCGAGAGCAATGCAAACTTGTTTGCAATTGCCGAGGCGCAGCCGTATATATGGCCGTCAGGTCAAATATAGTGAGAAACCGAGAGCAATGCAAGCCGTCCGGCATTTTCAATTCTTAAGTCAGGAAGTCCCCTATCAGCATCAGGCTCTCCGCGACTTCATCCCGCAGGCGGGCGAGGGCGGGGTCGTCGTCGATGGAGCCGAAGACGGCGGTCTGTTCATCCAGGTTGCGGCAGGTTGCGGCTCTGAAAGTGTTGGAGAAGTCCTTGGCGCGACTTTCTTCCGCCCGCCTGACCATCAGTTTAAGGATGCTGCGTTCTTCGTCCAGAAGGTCGCGGAGAACTTTCCCGTCAATTTCCCGTCCTGTCGCTTGCTCGAATAGCCGCAGGGCATTGGCGGCCCTGTCCTGCGGATATTGCGTCCACAGAGCGTCAAGGCGCCGGTGTATGTCGTCCCAGTTGTCGAGCCGGCCTTCGCGAATGTCGTCACGGAGCCTGTCGGCATCGGCTTCCCTGACCGGCTGCCCTCCGAAATTGATCCATCTTCCGTCCGCGCCTTCAGCCGCCGGCGGCAGCTTTTCCCCGGTTTCCTTGAAACGGGCAAGCAGATTCTTCGCCGCATAGTGCGCGAGCATCTGCCTGTAGGCTTCCCTGGCCTTGTCAGCTTTGAGTATCGCTACCGGCCGTCCGCTCTTCTCGATGTTTTCTCCGAGCAGCACGATTTCTTTCGGGAAAGCCATTCCAGGCTCCCAGCTGCAGTATTTTGCGGCCCATGTCTCAAGCAGCTTCAGCGCTTCGCCGGTCTCCTGCATGCTGTCGGGCGCGAACGCGTCGAACTCTATATGCTGGCTTCTGTCCTTGCGGCGGTCGCGGCTGCGGTACTTGGAGGCGTTTCGCGCCAGCGCGTACATATTATATAGCCAGGCGAATGCCGGTATGATTTCCAGGCGGCCTTCATGCTCGTTGTCGGCGATCAGGCTGAAAGGGAGTTTTATCGAAAGTTCGGCCGGATATGCGCCCTTGGCTATCATGGAGTAGCAGGCGAAGACGGAAGAGTGCTTGAGGGAAACGCAGAGTCCGGGCCAGAATCCGCGCCCGGCGGTGATTTCCCCGTCGGCGGTTCTGCCGTTGTGGTTGGATCCTATGGTCGCCCCGGCGGCAATGTTGGCCTGCCCTCCGATGCGGGTTGCGATAAGGAAGGAGTTGTTGTGGTGCTGCTCGTGTGCCGGGAAGAGCAGAGTGCTGACCAGCTCGCAGCAGGAGACGGTGCTGTTGTCGCCGAGAACGGAATTGAAGAACCGTACGCCTCCTGACAGGGTGCAGTTGGCTCCGATAGAAAAATTGTCCGCGATGCAGCCTCCGTCAATGCGGCTTCCGGGTCCGACGATTCCGTTCTTGAGCACGCAGTTCCCGTCGATATGGACCGGCTCCTCGGCGGTGGAACGGATGCAGAGCGTGTCGATGTGGACGGCGCAGCCTATCGTGCATGCGGGGCCGCAGGAAAGATTCTCTATGCGCTGCACATCGGTGATCGTGCAGCCGTCCTCTATCAGAGGGAGGATTTCGCAGGACTCTGAAAAGGAGGCGAGCCGCTTCTGCAAGCTCCGGTCGTAGGGATAGCTTGCCATCAGAAAAGCGTCCGAACAGCGCATCTGCGGGAAGGCGTGTACTCTGCGGGAGCCGTTTTCGTTCATGACTTCTATTACCGGTCCGTGGAAAGTTCCGTTTGCCGTCATCCTCCCGATGTCGAACAGCAGGCAGTTCTCCCGGATTTCGTATCCGGCAAGATAACGGACGTCGTGGATGGCGCAGCTGTCGCCGATGGTGCAACTATGGATACGGGAGTTGCTGATTCCGACCGGAAGCCTCAACTCCCCGCAGGTCTTTTCTCCTCTTGTCCTGAGCCCGAGGCGGCAGTCGCCCGAGAAATGGTTGCGAGAGACAAGCTCCGGCAGGAAGCCGTCGCATACTGACACGCGGCTCCAGTCAGATGAGGTGTTGCCGGAATCGATGAGACTTCGTATCTCCTCCGTGGTCAGTGCTCTCCATTTCTCCATTGCCTCTGTTGCTGGATTCTCGACCGAAGCCGTGCGGGCGGCTCCTGCGCCGACGGCTGTCCGGACAAAAATACTGAATATCTTGGAAAAATCGTCAGAACGGTCCGTGCTTTTCCATGTCCGCCCCCGTTCAGCGCAGCGAGACCTTCCCCGCCTTACCGAGGTCGAGGGTCACCTTCTCGACGCCGAGGGCGCGGAACACGCGGCAGGCTGAGGAGAGGCTTATGCTGTGCCCCCTCTCCATGCGGGAAATGCGCGCTTTCTTCACGCCGATGCGCCTGCCAAGCTCCTCTTGCGTGAGGTTCTGCCGCTCGCGCTCCTCCTTTATTGCCTCGCCTATGCGCCAGGCGTCTACGGCTTCGGCGACCCTGCTGTCGAATTCGTCGCGCTCCGGGGTGCCGGGCTTGCCGTAAAAGCCGTCAAGGACTTCCTCGAAGTCATAGAGTTTCATATCTCCGATTTGTTTCATGTCTTTTTGAGTTCAAAGTATCTTCTTCTTATGGTTTCCGCTTTGGTTATCTCCTTCTTCGGCGTCTTTTGCGTCTTCTTAATGATTCCATGGGTCGCTATCACCAAGGTGTCGCCGTCGGTGTCCCAAAAGGCGAAAAGTCTGTATGCGATGCCTTCGTACATTGCGCGAAACTCCCAGATGTTCGAGTTCTCCAGTTTCTTGAATATCTCGTCGTTTCTCTCGCCTTTCATTATGCGCCTGATGTTATAGTTCATCTTGTCGGCAGCCTTACGTGGGATGTTGTCAATGAACCCGCTGGCCTCGTCTGTCAATATTATCCGTATCTCCCGCATCTTTCCTTTCTTTCTGCCGCAAAGATAGTAAAAGTTTACAAAAAAGGAAACATTCCTGATTGCCGGCGGCGAATGGACGGCAGGAAGCGTTCAGCGGTCGAAATCCCGCACCAGCGGAACCAGATGATTTTTCAGTTCCGGGTAGGTCGGCAGGTGCTTGCCGGGGTAACTTATGCCTCTGCCCGGATAGTGCAGCTCGAATTCGGGGCCGCAGTGCACCAGCTCGTCAGAGTCGGCGAACATTGCGCGCGTGAGGTTGATTTCATGGCTGTCAAGTCCGTCGAACTCCGTTTTCTCGATGTCTTCGTAGCCCCGGCATATCTCTTCGGTCAGCATGAAACTCCTGCTTCCGTCGGCCCGGGGGGAGAGATATTCGACCTCGCCGGTCATCGTGCGCATCAGGCGGGACACGTGGAAGTCGGGATTTACGAGAATTTTTCTGTAGCCGCGCAGCTTCTGCGCCCAGAAACCTCCGAGGGACAGGCCGACTATGAGGTCAGGCCGTCTCTCTTCGCATAGACGGCGGAGCATGCGGAGTGCGTCCTCCGGCTCGATCGGGACATCCGGCGCCAGGATTTCGGCCGGCTTGAGCAGAATGCGCAGCGAGGACGACATCTTGTATGCGCCGGAAGAGGCGAGTCCGTGGATGAACAGAACCGTTTCCGGACGGAATATTTCTTTGCTGTCGTTCATTCCATTGATTGTCAATTGATAAGAGGCCGGCTTCCGATAAAATTCATGTCTTCGGATTTCAAAGGCGACTTCCAAAAAACAATTACGACCCGATATCACATCGGGTCGTAACGGCAATTCTAACCTAAAATTAAACCTATGAAAAAACTATTCGAAGCGAATATAAACAATTAAATTTAATTATCAAAATTATTCGTCAAGTTTTATTGTAATTATTTTTACATCCTGCAAAGGGCAGTCGCGATTGTCGGTGTCGACCGCTGCGATGGCGTCGATCACATCGAGGCCTTCAATGGTCTCGCCGAATACGGTGTAGTCCCCGTCAAGCGCGGCGCAGGCCACGGGATCCTGGACAATGTAGAACTGCGAGCCGGATGATTCCTTGAGTGGATTTGCCGCATCGCCGCGCCGGGCTGCTGCGAGCGCTCCTTTCTTGTGCGTGTACTCGGACACGAATTCGGCGGGAATCGTGTAGTCGGGGCCGCCGGTGCCGAATCTTGCCTTGTTGGCGGGATCCTTGGTCAGAGGATCTCCGGTCTGAATCATGAACCCGTCGATCACTCTGTGGAACAGGAGTCCGTCGTAGTACTTCTCAAGCGCGAGCTTTTCGAAGTTCTCGCGATGTTTCGGGGTCTTTGAATAGAGCTTGACCTTGATCACGCCCATGCTGGTGATGATGTCGAATACCGGCTCCTCCGGCAGAGTTGCGATTTTTTCCATTGTTCTCTTTGTTTGTTCCACGGCCGCTATTGAATCTGCGGCGGCCTGTTCCGCAGCTTTCCGGGCCTCTTCCTGCGCTTTCCTGTTGCCGCAGCTGCACACCATTGCGGCGGCGCCTATGAAGCAGAGGCTGAAGGTGATTAATTTTCTCATGCTATCTGTGTTTGAAGATTATGTTTCTGGCGACCGGCAGGCAGTAGACTGCGAGCAGCGCGGTGTTTATCGCGAGAGTGGCGGCGACCGGGAGCTTTCCTCCTGTCAGCCTGGGCAGATATGCCGATAGGGCGAAGAGCACGGCCGCAAGGGCGACGTAGCCGAGAATGGCTTTCGTGTCGTAGGGTACGGGATAGCGTTTGCGGCCTAGCGCGAAACTCAGCAGCATCGCCGTGCCGTAGCCGGCGAAACCGCCCCATGCACAGGCCCAGTAGCCGATTTTCGGTACGAACACTATGTTGACGCCTATCATCACTGCAGCTCCGGCCGCGCTGGTTATGGCTCCCCACCAGGTCTGGTCGGTAAGCTTGTACCAGAACGAGAGGTTGAAGTAGACGCCCATGAAAATCTCGGCCATCATGACTACCGGGACAACTCCGAGCCCGGACCAGTAGCCCTCTCCGACCAGATATTTCAGCAACGGCATATAGAACGTCACGGCGAGGAAGGCCAGCAGGGAGAAGATTATGAAATACTTCATTCCGTCTGCCAGGGTCTCCGGGCTGTTGCGGTCCTTCGCCGAGCCGAACACGATGGGCTCGTAGGCGTAGCGGAAGGCCTGGGTGAGCAGGGAGATGATCATGGCTATCTTGACGCAGGCTCCATAGACGCCGAGCTGCCGCATTCCTTCTTCGCCGGGCATCAGCCAGGGGAAGAGCATCTTGTCGGCCACCTGGTTCAGAATACCCACGAGGCTCAGCAGGAGCAGGGGCCATGAGTACGAAAGCATCCTCTTCGCGAGGCCTCTGTCGAAGCCGTAGGCGAGGCCGCGCAGCTCCGGGACGAACGCCAGCATCACCGCCGAGGTGCAAATCAGGTTGGCGAAGAAAATCATGCCTACGCCGTCGTTGAAGCGGTGAAATAGACCCTCGCAGGCCGGAATCCTGTCCATCACAAGGAAGATGAACAGGTTGAGCAGTATGCTCGGGATGATGTAGGCGAATTTGAGCAGCATGAATCTCACGGGCCTGTGCTGCTGCCTCAGGCGGCTGAACATTATGGCCTGGACGGCGTCCATCGCCGTGATCACGGCGAAGCATAGCACGTATTCCGGATGGTCCGCGTAACCCATGGCTCCGCTGATCGGCTGAAGGAATATTGCGGCGAGCGCAACGAACACCAGCGCCACACCGCCTACCATTCTCAAAGCGTTGCTGTAGACCATTTTCCCGTCTTCGCCTTCTTTCGACGCGAAGCGGAAAAGCGTGGTCTCCATTCCGAAAGTCAGCAGCGCAAGGAAGAAGGCCGCATAGGCGTAGAGGTTGGTGACTATGCCGTAGCCGCCGCTCTCCGCCGAGATTTTCCAGGTGTAGAGCGGCACCAGCAGGTAGTTCAGAAAACGCCCGACTATGCTGCTCAGACCGTAGACGGCCGTGTCCTTGGCCAGGGATTTCAGATTCATGGGAGCAAAGATAGCAAAACGGGCTGAATAACGGGTCGGAATGTCGCGCTTTATTCTGCTGTTTGTCCCGCTCCTGCAGGTGGAAATTCGTCCGAAATAGGATGTAAATCTCAAAAAATGCAACATGAGTCTATAAGTTGAGCGCCCTTATTTATTAAGGGGTTTCTTGTTGGTAATTTAGTTCGCAAAAATAACCGCAGATATTAAATTGTTTAAAAATATCACCAAACTTTAACCAATAATGAAGATCCATCTCAGAATCGTGCTTGCTCTTGCAGGCATTCTGTGCGCGGCTCTGCCCGCATCCGCACAGCGAACGATTTCTGGAAACGTCAAGGACACCGATGGCTATGAAGTCATAGGTGCAGGCGTTTTTCAGGAGGGTACAAACAACGGTACCGTTACGGACCTTGATGGAAATTTCGTTCTCACTGTTCCTGACGGAGCGGAGATAACGGTTTCCAGTATCGGTTACAAGACGGTTACTTTCACCGTTGACTCCCGTACCGAGTACACAATCGTGCTTGAAAGTGACAGCGAAGCCCTGGAAGGGGTCGAGATTGTCGCATACGGTGTCCAGCAGAGGGTTTCCGTCACGGGCTCGCTCTCAAGTGTGAAAAGCGAGGACATCGTGAGAACACCTGTCAGCTCGGTCGGAAACGTGCTCGCGGGTCAGCTTTCGGGTGTGACCACGGTACAGTATTCCGGAGAGCCCGGATCCGATGCCGCAACGATTTTCGTGCGAGGCAAAGGTACCTGGTCTGACTCCTCTCCTTTGATTCAGGTCGACGGAGTCGAACGCTCGATGTCCGATATCAATCCCGAAGACATCGAGAGCATAACGGTGCTCAAGGATGCATCGGCCACCGCGGTGTTCGGCGTGCGCGGCGCCAACGGCGTGATTCTCGTGACCACCAAGCGTGGCGCCCAGGGCAAGGCGACAGTGAATGTGAACACCTCTTTCTCTATTCTGACTCCGACGGCGCTCGTAGAGCAGGCCGGTTCATATGACTACGCCATGTTCTACAATCAGATGAGGCTCAATGACGGCAGCCCTGAAGTCTTCTCTCCGGAAGTGATCGAGAAATTCAGGACCAACTCCGATCCCATCCGCTTCCCGAGCACCAGGTGGACGGATTATATGATGAAGGACATGACAACCCAGCAGAATCACAGCGTGAACATCAGTGGAGGAACGGACAGGGTGAGATACTTCGTTTCGGCTGGATTCATGAATCAGGGCGGTCTCTTTGAAGAATTCGGTTCTCCGTATCATTTCGGATACCAGTATCAGCGTTTCAACTATCGCGCGAACCTCGACCTCGATGTCACCAATACGACAAAGATTTCATTCAATGTCGCCGGAGTTGTCAGCGACGCGGACAAGCCGAGAACGGGACAGGGCTCTACGGGAATGTTGAGAAATATCTATTATGCCACACCTTTCTCCAGCCCCGGACTTGTTGATGGAAAGCTTGTGACGACCACAACTGATTATTCTGACGGTGTGACATTGCCTTTCACCGGCACCAACGGTCTGGAGTATTATAGCATCGGCGGATTTATTTCGACCACCATCAACAAACTTCAGATGGATCTCGCCCTGGAGCAGGAGTTGGATTTCATCACAAAGGGACTTCTGTTCAAGGTCAAGGGCTCCTATAATACACAGTACTCGTCCGTGATGACCGGAACGGCGGACAGAGCTACTTACCAGCCTGTAATTCAGCCTGACGGATCTTTGCTGTATAGGAAGTCCGGTGAGAACACCCCTATATCATACGATGACAGCATGTCAAAAGCGCGTGACTGGTATTTCGAGGCTTCCCTCAATTATAACCGCACATTCGGTGACCATAGCGTGACCGGCCTCGTTCTCTACAACCAGAGCAAGGAATATTATCCTTCAAGCTATTCGGACATTCCCCGCGGTTATGTCGGACTGGTCGGCCGTGCGACATACGACTATAAGAAACGGTATCTGCTGGAGTTCAATATCGGCTACAACGGTTCGGAGAACTTCCATCCCGACCGTCGGTTCGGCGTGTTCCCGGCAGGTTCAGTGGGCTGGGTTGTCAGCGACGAACCTTTCTTCGAGCCTATCAAGAGCGTGGTCTCTTTCTTCAAGCTCCGCGCTTCCTGGGGTCTCGTGGGTAACGACAAGATCGGAGGTTCCCGCTTCATGTATCTGGCGGATCCTTATATCGTCAACAACAGTTCTCTGGCTACCAGAAGCGGTTGGGCGTATAATTTCGGTGTAGACAACTCTACGAATCATCTTGGCTCGTATGAGAATGCCCGCAACAATCCCAACGTTTCATGGGAGAAGGCCTTCAAGCAGAACTATGGTGTGGACGCCAATTTCCTTGGCGAGAGGCTGCAGGCTTCGTTCGACTACTATCTCGAACACCGTACCGACATTCTGCTGCGTAACCTCACGGCTCCGGGCATCATCGGATTCGACGTGCCGTATGCCAACCTCGGAGCGGTTGACAGCTGGGGCTGGGAAGCTTCCCTCAAATGGGCCGACAGAACGGGACAGAATTTCAATTACTGGGTCAATGTGAATGTTTCGCATAACCAGAATAAGGTTCTTGAAAAGTACGAACAGCCCTATTCCAATGACTATCAGTATGAGAAGGGCAACCGTATCGGCGCCCGCTATATGTACCAGTTCTTCGAATTCTACAATGAAGACACCCCTCGCCGCTATGAGGAGACCTTCGGGCAGCCTTTCCCTCAGCAGCTTGTTGAGCTGAAGGACGGAGATGCGGTGTTCGTGGATCTGGACGGGAACGGCATTATCGACGGAAACGACAAGACCAGACAGCTCGGCTTTACCGACGATCCTGAATATGTGCTTGGTCTGAATGCCGGTTTCAATTGGAAGAATTTCGAGTTCAATATGCAATGGACGGGCGCCTGGGGCGTGACCAGAATGTTGGGAGAGTCCTTCAGGATGCCGTTCCGCTCGAGAACCGACTATACTACGGGCGGTCTGCTCCAGTATATAGTTGACAATTCCTGGGATCCGGACAATCCTTCGCAGGATGCCGAGTATCCTCGTGCTACCTGGACCAACGGACAGGTGAACAACTACCAGGACTGCGCTCTCTATGAGAAGGATGCCTCCTATCTGCGTCTGAAGACCTTGATGATCGCCTACAATTTTGATTTCCCGTTCTTCGAGAGACTGGGAATCAGCAGGGCCCAGCTCGCGTTCAGCGGCTACAACCTTCTGACCTTCACTCCCTATATCTGGGGAGATCCGGAAACGACTGCAAGTACGGATCCTACATATCCTCTCCAGAGGACCTATACCTTGAGTCTTAAACTTAATTTCTAAGAAGATGAAAGCATTATATAAAGCGATAATCGGTCTGGCCATGGCGGTCGTCGGATTCGGGGTCAGCTCCTGCACCGACCCGCTCAGGTTCGGAAATGATTTTCTTGAAAAAGCCCCTGGCGGAACGGTGACTGCCGACACCGTGTTCTCCAACGCGGAGTATACGCGTCAGTTCCTGGCCGGCATATATTCCAAGCAATATTATGCTCTTCCGACCAACAGCACCAATGATCCCCCGCAGTGCAGAAACTACTGGAAAGGCATGGTGGATGCTCTGTCCGACACCTTCCAGCTCTTTTTCTCCAACACCATAGTGGGGAACATGTACTATACCGGAGCATTGACCTCAACCACTGACAGTAGGAACAACGGCAACATATATCCCTTCATGAATGAGTTCATTTGGGAGAATGTGCGCAACTGCTATCTGCTGCTTGAGAGGATAGACGGAGTCCCCGGCCTCGGAGACGACGAACGGGAACGGATGAAGGACGAGGCGCGCTGCCTGCTGGCGAGCACCTATTTCATCACTTTCCGTTTCTATGGCGGACTGCCTCTGGTCTACGGAACATTCTCCGGCGACGAGACTTCGTATGAATATCCCCGCGCAACGGTGGAGGAGACCGTGAATTTCATGGTCGACATTCTGGATACCGTGATAGAGGGGAACAATCTTCCCTGGGGTTATCCCGGAACATCCGATGCGGCATCCGAGACCGGACGCTGGACTCTCGGAGCGGCGATGGCCCTCAAGTGCAAGATTCTTCAGTTCGCGGCATCGCCCCTTTTCAATGCCGAGGAGCCTTATTTTGAAGGAACCTATACTCTTGAGAATCCTCTTGTGGCGTGGTACGGCAATTATGACGAATCCCGCTGGATAAGGTTCAAGGATGCCTGTGAGGATTTCATAGAGCGCAACGCGCAGGAAGGCGAGATCTATCATATGGTGGTTCCTGCAGGGAATACGCAGGAGGACTACAGATATGCATTCCGTTCCTCATACCTTCTCCAGGGCAGCCCGGAGGTGATTATGGGAATCCGTGTGTCGAAGTCTGCCAACGGAAACGACTACGGCTGGTTCAACCTCAGGACGAACGAGCGTTTCAGCTACTGCCCGACTCAGGAGTATGTGGAGATGTTCCCCTGGGCTGACGGAAGGCCGTTCGACTGGGATGAGACCGAGGCTGCGGGCGAACTGGACCACATGTTCATAAAGGGAGAAAAAGTGGAAGGCGAGCAGATGCTTCAGAATATTGTCTATACACGTGATCCGCGTCTTTATGAGACTGTTGCGGTTAACGGAGCCCGTCAGACCATCAACTGGGGTGACGGAAGGACAAGCGGTGCCAACTATGAGCTTTGGGTCGGCGGAACCACTGCAGGAATGCAGCCCATCAACCAGACTTCTCATTACGGTACCGGATATCGTTTCCTGAAATACTATGCCGGAGATGCCTTCCAGCGCAGATTCCCTCAGTGGGTATGGCTGTGCCTCAGCGAGCTGTATCTCGGCTATGCTGAAGCCTGCGCCCAGACCGGAGACCTGCCGACCGCTGTCGAGTATATAGACAAGGTCAGAGCCCGTGTCGGACTTGGAGGCATCGTGGAGTGCAATCCCGACAAGGACCTGCTTACGGACAAGGATGCTCTTATCGAGGAGATTCTTCGCGAGAGGGCCTGCGAGTTCGCATTCAACGACTCTCGCTACTTTGACATGATACGCTACAAGCGTGCCGATCTCTTCGAACGCACACTGCACAGACTGCTGATCTATCGTCTTGACGAAAACGGCGAGCGTACGGAAACGCAATGGTACAATGTGCGCGCGGATTATACGGATCCTTCCGATCCCAACTATTATGAGCCTTCTCATTTCGAATATGAAAAGCAGCCTATCACGGTTCTTGCCCGCTATTGGTGGAACGAGAATCCGGGAAGCGAAGCCGGGGATGTGGATCCTGAAGTAGGAAATTTCGATCCGAAGTGGTATCTGCAGCCTTTCCCCATCACGGAGGTCAACAAGGGCTACGGTCTTATCCAGAATGTCGGATGGTAGCGGCCTTTGCATATCAATTCTAATTAATGGAAGAAATGAAAAAGAAATACATACTCGTATTTGCTCTGGCGGCCGTGTTCACGGGAACTCTTGCCGCACAGGACGGAAATGACTCCGTGTATGAGCCTGAGAAGAAGGTTATCGACACGGGAGCTTCCACGCCTCTGAGCATGGAGGAGATGACTTCGGCCGTTTCGATAATAGCTTCCGAAGACATCGGACATCGTAATGCCAAGAATGTCGGTAACAGTATTCTTGGCCAGGGTCTTGGCCTGATCTCGCTTCAAGGTGCCGGAATTTACGCCGAGCAGAACCCTACTTTCTATGTCAGAGGCCTTCAGACATTGAACGACAACAATGCCCCTCTGATTCTTGTTGACGGAATTGAACGTGACATCTCGAATCTTTCCGCCGATGAGGTTGACTATGTTGTAGTGCTCAAGGATGCCGCCGCGGTCGCCCTGTATGGCTACAGAGGCATAAACGGCGCTGTCCAGATTGTAACGAAGCGCGGAGAGTACAATTCCCGTGAAGTGAAGTTCACTTACGATCATCGTTTCAACTCTCTGTTGAACAGGCCTCAGTTTGTCGACGGCTATACTTACGGACTTGCAATCAACGAGGCCCGCGCGAACGACGGACTCGGAGCCCGCTATACCGCCGATGAACTCAATGCCCTGCGCGACGGAAGCTATCCCTTCCTCTATCCCAATGTGAACTGGGTGGACGAAACATTCAGAAACACCGCATCAACTGATAATCTCAATATAGAATTCAGGGGCGGCGAGAGCAATTTCAGGTATTATGCAATGATGGATCTCATATCCGATCAGGGCTTTATCAGGAATGCCAATCTCAATGACGGCTATAGCACCCAGGACAAATATGTGCGCGGAAATCTCCGTCTGAATCTCGACATCGATCTGACTCCGACCACCGACGTGAGGGTGAACATCCTCGGAATGCTTATGGAGAACAGCCGTCCCGGCAACAATGTGGATATCTGGGACATGGTTTATACTGTTCCTTCAGCGGCGTTCCCGATAAAGGACGCGGACGGACGGTGGGCCGGAAGCAATACATGGGCAGGTACCATCAACCCGGTCGCCCAGACCGCCGGAGCTGCATATTATAAAAATCATAATCGTCTGCTGTTTACTGATATGACCATAACTCAGGATCTTTCATCCTGGGTGAACGGCCTTGACGCATTCATTCGCATCGGTTACGACAGCAGTGCGAACATTTATGAGAATCACAGCAAGAGTTATATCTACACCGTAACTGTTCCGTCCTGGCCTGCCGGAGCCACCGAGCCTACTTCCACCAGCAGCACATACGGAGAAGATACGGCTATGGGTTCTTCAGCCAACACCAATATGTTCGTGCAGAGGGCCCGTGTTGATATCGGTGCCGCCTATAGCCGTACTTTCGGCAAGCATAGCGTAAGCTCACAGCTCAAATGGGATTATGAGTATTATGACATAGAGGATGTCAACAATACGATATATCGTCAGAATGTGAGCCTTTGGGGCCATTATGCTTATGCTGGAAAGTATCTTGCCGATCTGGCTCTTGTAGGCAGCGGATCCAATCGTCTTGCCCCGGGTACCAAATGGAGTTTTTCTCCTACACTTTCACTCGCGTGGGTTATTTCCAAGGAGAATTTCATGTCCGATGCCGACTGGGTGAATTTCTTGAAACTCAGAGCTTCCGCAGGTATCCTCAACGCTGATTATCTGCCTGGTGACGATGTCTGGACATATTATATTCAGCAGTATCAGACTTCCGGTGGCACATATCCTTTCAGCAGTGCGTTCAGTTCTGAATTCGGAAGGACCTATCTCGGGCGTCTGGCAACTTCGAAACCTCGCCACGAGACAGCGATGAAATATAACGTGGGTATCGATGCACGTATCCTTGACGGTCTCAGCTTCTCTGTTGACGCCTACTGGCAGAGGCGTAGTGACATATGGGTTGACGCCTCCGGAAGGTACACCGATGTCATTGGACAGGAGCCTCCCTTCGAGAACGCCGGCATAGTTGACAGCTGGGGTACGGAGTTCGGCATCGACTATGTCGGGAAGATTGGTTCCGTGAACATCAATCTCGGCGGAAACTTCAACTTCAACCGCAGCAAGATCGTTGAAATGCTCGAAGAGCCCCGTCTGTACGACAATCTTGTCCAGACCGGCCACAGGGTTGACCAGTTCTACGGACTGAACGCCGTCGGCTTCTTCAGGGATGACGCCGACATCGCTTCAAGCCCCTCGCAGACCTTCTCCACCGTCCGTCCGGGAGACATCAAGTATGAGGACGTGACAGATGACGACGTAATCGACGCCAACGATGTCGTGGCTCTCGGCTACGGAACACAGGTGCCGGAAATCTACTATAATTTCCATATCGGGGCCGAATGGAAGGGCCTCGGCTTCTACGCCCTTTTCCAGGGAGCCGGAAACTACAGCGCATATCTCAACACCAAGAGCATGTACTTCCCGCTCGTGGACAACACCACCATCTCGCAGTACTACTACGACAACCGCTGGACCGGGCCCGACAGCGACGCCAAATTCCCCCGCCTGAGCAGCCAGAGCAATGCGAACAACTACCGGCAGAACTCCGTGTTCCTCGCCGATCGTTCGTTCCTGAAGCTGCGCAATGCGGAGATCTACTACAATTTCCCCAAGGATCTGCTTGCCAAGACCAGATTCATCAAGGGCGTGAAGTTCTATGTCCAGGGGAATGACCTGTTCTGTCTCGACAACCTGCCTGTCAGCGACGCCGAGGCCTTCGGAACAGACCAGCTCTACCGAAGCGTCGTTCTCGGATTGAGACTCACTTTCTAACATTAATTCGTGAAGGATATGAAAAACAAGATATTGCTTGGTGGATGTGTTTCGGTGCTGCTCCTTGCGGCCTGCACGGAGCAGATGAACTACAACGAGTACAACATCTACGACAAGGACTATATAACGCTCAACTTCAACAACGTGGGCGGATTCCTGACTGATATATACAATACGGTCGAGTATGACTACGGCAACTTCAGCAACGGCGCCATGCTGTCTTCGGCTACCGACGAGAGCGAATACAGCATAATGGGCAATGCCATCGAGGACTACTATAACGGCGGCTGGAGTCCTACGAATCCCAAGAGCACCACATGGACCAACATGTATGCCGGTATTTCAGCCTGCAACACTTTCCTTACGGAGATGCTTGGACTCACATTCGACGAGCTCAAGTTGAACCAGGATTATATCCAGCAGATGCACAGGTACGAGAATTACCAGTATGAGGCAAGGTTCATGCGCGCATACTTCTACTTCACTCTCGTGCGTCAGTACGGCGGAGTTCCCATCGTGGAGGAGGGAATGACCCCCGAAGAGATAAACGTGCTTGAACGCGCGACCTCTGACAGGGTTTTCCAGTATATTATCGACGAGTGCAATGCCATCAAGGATCTGATCATTGAAGATTATAGCAATCTTGGGGATTATGCGCTTGCGACGGAAGAGTCCGGACGCGCCAATAATCTTGCCGTGCTTGCATTGAGAGCCAGGGCGGCTCTGTATTGGGCCAGCCCTCTGTTCAATGAAAGCAACGATATGGAGCGCTGGCATACCGCCGCCACTTATTATAAGGAGCTCGTGGATGAATGCACGCAGAGGGGAATGGGGCTGTGCTCCGATTATTCGGCTCTCTGGTCTACTAATAACTATAACGACGCGTCGATAATGAAGGAGATTATATTCGCGCGGCGTTATTATTCGGGAGCGTCAGGTGACGGCTCAAACGGTGACAATGATGTCGAGAGCTACAATTATCCTGTCGGCATCGAGGGAGGAGCCGGCGGCAACTGTCCGACCCAGAACCTGGTGGACGCCTACGACATGAAGGAGACGGGCCTTGGAATCGACGAGCCCGGCAGCGGCTATGATCTGCAGAATCCTTATGAAGGCAGGGATCCCCGCTTCGCGATGACCGTTGCCTACAATGGTTCACAGTGGCCTACATATTCGGGTGCGCCTCTGCTCGAGACCTATGATGGCGGACGCAACGGCCAGCCTCTCGCAGGTGCGACGACGACTGGCTATTACCTGAGGAAGCTCTGCCACGGCGAGATTTCGCTGGAGGCGACCGGCAATGTGTTGAGAAACCCTCACTCGTATGTCATCTTCCGTCTCGGCGGTATCTATCTTGACTATGCGGAGGCTCTGTTCCGCCACCTCGGCTCGGCCGACGCAACCGACGGAGAATTCCCGATGTCCGCCCGCGAGGCTCTGAACATGACCAGGACCCGCCCCGGAGTCGAGATGCCCGAATTCCCCGCAGGAATGTCGAATGATGAGTTCTGGGAGAAGTACAAGAAGGAGCGCATGGTCGAGCTTGCATTCGAAGGCCATCGTTTCTGGGACGTCCGCCGCTGGAAAGAGGCCGACAAGTATTTCACCGAGATAGAGAGGATGAATATTGTCAGCAACGGCGACGGCACCTTTACGTATCAGAGAGAGACCGTTTCGCGCCGGTGGGATGACAAGATGTATCTCTATCCTATACCTCAGACTGAAAGGATGAAGAATCCCAACCTGGAGCAGAATCCGGGATGGAATTGACGGCCTGCGCCATCTGACCAATGGTATGATGTGGTTAAATTAAATTGGTTACTTTTCCTGGTTGGGGAGCGGCTTTTCCGGGCCGCTCCCTTGCTGTTTCCTCCTGTACTCCTTGGGGGTGAGGCCGAATGTGTCCTTGAAAAGCCGGATAAAGTGGCTGGTGTCCTTGATGCCCACCATGCGGCTCACTTCGTTTATGGCGTTCGTGCGCCTTGACAGCAGTTCCGCCGCCTTCCGGAGACGTATCGAGGTCATGATTTTGTATGGAGTGTTTCCGGTGATTTCCTTGGCTCTCTTGAAGAACACCGCCCGGCTCATCGCCATTTCCCTTGCCATGTCTTCCACGGAGAAGTCCGGATCGGGCATGTGGAGTTCCAGAATGGTCTCCATGCGGTTTAAGAAAAGATCGTTCAATTGCCTGCGTTCATCGTCTGCCGGCTCTCCGGTTGTAATCTTTGTCGCCACCATGCCTTCCGCCGCCTTGGTTTCTGCGGCCGCAGTCATCGTCTCCGCCGCTTTCGCGGGAGGGTCTGCCGCTCCGTTTCCGACTTCGTCAGCCTGTCTGCGGAGCCGGACGGCCGATATCACTGCGAAGATGGAGAAAAGCAGCAGGGCGGTGGCAGTCGCCGCAGCCGAATATGGCAGCAAGCTTGCAGTCCGCCCCCCACTATGGTCTTCGAAAAGTTCCTGTTCGGGTATTTGGGCTGCTGATGTCGGTTCGTAGTCTGACGGAACCTCCTGAACCGGGGCTGCTGTGCACACGAGGGCGAACGATAGGATTATCAGGTTATGCATCATGGTTAGTCTCAAGTGTCATTATTGCGGTCATTACAAAGATACTGAATTTGTTCCAATAATTGATGCCGTCCTTGAAAACCCTGCCGCGCGTCTCGTGGCGGCTAAAGGTCTTTCCATGCGGATACCTTGCCGTCGGAAGTGCTCATTGATCTGTCTCCGCCATAGATGACGGTCTTGTGCGTGCTGTCGGCCCCGGAAAGGCCGCTCCAGTAGTTCAACCCTTTGAAGTATTCTTTCGAGAAGGTGGCGCCGGATTTGATTTCGAAGGCCAGTCTCTCTTTTTCTTCCGTGCCGCTCAGCAGGTCGATTTCGTTGCCGGAGGAATCGCGCCAGAAGGAGAGATCCGGTTGCACGCCGTGATTAAAGCCGCGCTTGAGGAATTCGTTGATGACCATGTTCTCGAACAAACCTCCGCGCAGGTAGTGTGTGGCGAGTTGTCCGGGGCTCTTTATTTCCAGAAGGGAGCAGGCAAGTCCGGTGTCGCAGAAATACAGTTTCGGCGATTTTACCAGCCGCTTTGAGTAATTGCGGTGGTCGGGGCGCAGGAAGTGTATGATATAACATGCTTCCAGTATTGATAGCCACGAGTCGATGGTCGGGGCTGAAACTCCGCATTCCACGGCCAGCGAGTTTTTGTTGAGCAGCTGTCCGATGCGTCCTGCACACAATTTGATCAGTTTCGTGAATTTTGCGAGGTCGCCGATGTTTTTCAAACTGCGTATGTCGCGTTCGATGTATGTCCGGATATAGTTCGGATAGTAGTCGGTCGGTGTGATGTTGTAGTCATACAGACGCGGGTAGCTTCCTTGGAATATTTCCTCATCGACTGAGGCTGGCATAATTCCGGCATCTCTCATCTCTTGATGCGAAAACGGAAGCAAGGTCAGTATGGCCGTCCGTCCTGCCAGAGACTGGTCGATTGCATCTGAGAGTGCGAGATTGTGCGAGCCGGTCAGAATATACATTCCCGTCTTGCGCATGTTGTCCGCATGAGTCTGGAGGTAGGAAAGCAGTGTCGGGACGCGTTGTACTTCGTCGATGATGGTTCTGTCCGGGTAGGTCGCGATAAATCCGCGCGGGTCCGTTGCGGCGAACTCGCGATTGTCCAGGTCTTCCAAAGATACCCTCGCATAGTCGGGGAATGCCATTCCAGCCAATGTGGATTTGCCGGATTGGCGGGGGCCTAAAATAGCCGCAAACGGAAATTTTGTTGCGAGATGGCGAAGTTTCGATTGCAGTGTGCGTTCTACCATTGGATTGTCGTTTTTTACAAAAATAAAGTTCAATTTTATTTTTGCAAAGAAATCAGATCGTTTTGAAGCTGTTTTGACAAATTTTCAGGCAGTTTCCTTCCGCGGGAACGGGATTCTTGCCGCTCCGCCCAGAGGTCGTAGGCGGTGAGAAGGGAAATCACATGCGGGATTTCGTGTCTGTTGTTTTCCACGATGTAATTCAGTATCTTACTCAAAAATCAAAGGTGTATGTCATATAAGGGGCTCATTCCAATAGCTGTCGGCATCGCAATGCTGCTGTCGGGGTGTCATGGAAAAAATGAAGGGATTGTCGCGGAGCATGTGATATCGCTTGATGTTGACGAGCTGCTGGACGAGGAGGTCTCGATTTTTGACATGTTCTCGGC
>DVLC01000089.1 GCA_018715685.1 Candidatus Cryptobacteroides merdipullorum | reverse complement strand
ACATCGGAGTCAGTCTCCGAAGGTCATCCCGACAAGGTCGCTGACCAGATTTCAGACGCCATTCTCGACGAGTTCCTCCGCCAGGACCCTGAAGCGAAGGTTGCCTGCGAAACTTTCTGCACGGCCGGCCTCGTGATCGTGGGCGGCGAGGTGCGCTCGGAGCACGCCTATGTGGACATTCCCGCCACGGCCCGCGAAGTGATACGCCGCATCGGCTACACGAAGGCCGAATACGGCTTCGACGCGTCTTCCTGCGGAATAATCTCGACCATCCACGAGCAGAGCCCCGACATCAACCGCGGAGTGGTGCGCGGCGACCCCATGGACCAGGGTGCCGGCGACCAGGGAATGATGTTCGGCTACGCGAGCATCGACGGCGACGAATACATGCCGCTGGCCCTCTCGCTCTCCCACAAGCTGTTGCAGACGCTCGCGGACATACGCCACAACGAGCCGGAGCTCATGCCCTACCTGCGCCCGGACTCGAAGGCGCAGTTCACGGTGGAGTTCTCGGCGATACACCGCCCCGAGCGCATCCACACAATAGTCCTGAGCACCCAGCACGACGAGTTCGACACCGACGACAGGATGCACGCCCGCATAGAGAAGGACGTGCGCGAGTTCGTGATACCACGCCTCATAGCCTCCCTGCCCGAGAGAACGGCGCGGCTCTTCGACGACCGCTTCATCCTGCATGTGAACCCCACCGGCAAGTTCGTGATCGGAGGCCCCGCCGGCGACACCGGACTCACCGGGCGCAAGATTATCGTGGACACCTACGGCGGACGCGGAGCCCACGGCGGCGGAGCGTTCTCCGGCAAGGATCCGTCCAAGGTCGACCGCTCGGCAGCCTACGCCGCACGCCACATCGCCAAGAACCTCGTTGCCGCGGGAGTCGCGGAGGAATGTCTGGTGCAGGTGGCCTATGCGATCGGCGTGGCCAGGCCGGTGAGCATATTCGTGAACACCTACGGGACAGCCGCAGTCGGCGGACACAAGGGCGAGGACGCCGATTCCTGGATAGCCTCGCGCATTCCGGAGATGTTCGACCTGCGCCCCGCGGCCATCATCGAGCGCTTCGGCCTCAAGAACCCCATCTACGAACCCTGCGCCGCCTACGGCCACATGGGCCGCACTCCTTATGTCAAAGACGGCATGCAGTTCTTCGGCTGGGAGAAGCTCGACGCCGTCGAGCAGATCAGGGCGGAGTTCGGGCTGTAATTCAACTATGCCATGGCGAAGGAGAAACAGCACAGAGTTCAGATAAACAACAAGAAGGCGTCGTTCGAGTACGAGTTTCTCGAGCAGTACGACGCCGGAATAGTTCTCGTCGGCACCGAAATCAAGTCGCTGCGGGCCGGAAAGGCCTCGCTGCAGGACGCATATTGCTATTTCTCCGGCGGCGAGCTCTACCTGCGCGGCATGAACATCGCGACCTATTTCTGGGCGTCCGCATGGAGCAGCCACGAACCCATGCGCGACCGCAAGCTGCTGCTCACCAGGCGGGAGCTGCGCCACCTCGCCCAGGCGGTCAAGACCAAGGGACTGACCATAGTCGCCACCCGCGTCTATATCTCCGAAAACGGCTACGCCAAGGTCCACATCGCCCTCGCCAAGGGAAAGAAGGAGTTCGACAAGCGCGCGAGCATCAAGGAGAAGGACATCAGGCGCGAGATGGAACGCGAATAGGCTCAAGCGCATCCCCGACCGACGATTCCGCAAATGCCTGCAAGAAAATCCATACCGGCGGAGCTTCCCGCCCCCGAGACCATCGACGTCGCCGCCCTCGGACGAGCCTGCACGAGCGGTGAGACAGACCTCGTGGTGGTTCTCGGCCCGACGGCGTCCGGAAAGACGCGCTACGCCGTGGAACTCGCCCGGCAGCTCGCACCCGCTGAAATCATCTCGGCCGACTCGCGCCAGGTCTACCGCGGCATGGACATAGGCACCGGCAAGGATCTCGGCGAATACGGCGAAGTGCCATACCACCTCATAGACATCCTGCCCGCGGGAGCGCAGTACAACGTGTTCGAGTTCCAGAAGGATTTCATCCGGGCCTACGCGGACATACGCGGGCGCGGCGCCGTGCCCATACTCTGCGGCGGCACCGGCATGTACATCAGCGCGGTGACCTCAGGATACGACTTTGTGAACAGGACCGCCCACAGCAGCGCGAAACCGGCAGCGGCACGCGACGGCCTGCCTTCGAAACCGTTCTTCATCGGGACCCTCGTCTCGCGCGAAGTCCGCAACGCCCGCATCGACAGGCGACTCGACGCCAGGCTTCAGGAAGGGATGGTGGACGAAATACGCGGACTTCTCGATGCCGGAGTGCCCGCGGAAACGCTGATATCATACGGGCTCGAATACAAGTTCGTGACGCTCTACCTGACCGGACAGCTCTCCTTCGACGAGATGCGGCAGAAACTCGCAATCGCGATCCACCAGTTCGCCAAGCGGCAGATGACCTGGTTCCGCGGCATGGAGCGCAGCGGCGTCAGAATTCACTGGACGGAAGTAAGGTGACGGCAGGGCCGCCTGAATACAATGCTGCCAGCCCCCCTAAAAAGTTCAACAATTATCGAAATGTTCGGAAAAGTCACAGAAAGT
>DVLC01000002.1 GCA_018715685.1 Candidatus Cryptobacteroides merdipullorum | reverse complement strand
TTTTTACATAAAGTTTTTAACCGAATAATAAATTTATTTAATTTATTTTTCCTACATTTACGCCAGCATAAAAATCACTCACAACAAATTAAAAAGCTTATGAGAACTCAAGTTTTAGGTTCCATGGCAGGAGCCGTCTTGCTGCTGCTTGCGGCAGGTGCCTGCAACAAAAACACCATTACTCCTCCTAGCATCTCGCTGAGCGACGACACAGTCAGCATCCCTGCGACCGGCGGAGCAGGATCCGTCGACTACGAAATCGCCTATCCGACTGAAGGAAGCGAGATTACCCTGAGCTATGACGAGACTGCGACCTGGGTGAGCGACATCGAGACGTCCAAGTCAAGCATCAGCTTCAACGTCGACATGAACCGTACCGAGGCAGCGAGGAGCCTGACCGTCACCGTGTCCTATCCCGGAGCCACGAATGTCGAGTTCACCATAGAGCAGGCATCGGGCGCAGCCTACATGGAGCATCCTGAATGGAGCGTAAGCTACGGCGGACTGCTTACCGACCCTGCACAAGGCGTATATGACGTCATCACCGTGAGCGGTGTCTCAGCCGGCGACTTGTACTATCCCGGATATGTTTCCAAGGCGGACTTCGACGAGATAGACGGCTCAGACATCGAGGCATATATTGAAAGAACTATCTCCAACGAGGAATCGATGATGGAGATTATGGCCATGTTCGGAGCCGGATATACTTGGGAAGACGTGCTCTTCTCAGGCTCAGGCGACCTGTATCTCGAGAGCGGCGCCCTTGAGGCCGGAGTAGAGTACTATGCGGTTATCTTCGGAATGGATACCGACGGAAACTCTACCGGTTACTACGCCATGTCCGAACTGTTCGTTCCCGACGAGCGTGAAACTGCGTCCGAGGAGTACAGCAAGTGGATCGGAACATGGAACGCCGTAGGCAGCGACGGAGTAGCCAACACCATTGAAATCAAGGAGCTTGTTCCTAACCAGACATATTCCGTAGCCGGCTGGCAGTTCAATATTTCAGATGGCATGCCCCCGATCACTGCACAGTACGACGAGGCGAGCGGAGCGCTGCTCTTCGTATGCGGAGACCTCGGCCTCATTGACACCGGAGAATACGGACAGGGTACGCTGGGTCTGTACGGCATTATTGACACAGGCGAAGTAGACGAAGAAGGCAATCCCCTCCAGAGTGTTGTAACGGGCGACTATGCACCCGCAATGGCTGTAATGGCAGACGCTTCCACGGCCACCGTGGTCGGCAACTCCCTCGAGTTAGAAGGAGAAGAGGGCACCTTTGATGTGATCACCATGGAATACGTCACATTCCTGACCGGAGATTGGGATGGATATTATCTTTCGTATGCGACCGCCGCTCCCTTGTTCCCTGTGACTATGACCAAGGCCGCAGACACCGGCACTTCGTCAGTCGACAACAAGAGCATGGCTGCTAAGTTCGTTTCGCCCGACAACTCTGCAAAGGTATTCAACAGCAATGCCGCAGCATCCGGACTTCGTCAGGCGAAGGCAGTGAAATAATCCGCCGCACAAGAGTGGATATGAAATCCACATGGACGATACCCAGGCTGGCCACGACGGTCAGCCTGGTTTTTTTGTGCCCGTCTCTTAATTAAAACCAGACTTGTCAAAGAACGAATTTTTGTTACACAATTTATATTATGTTAACCAGCGCATATTTCCGCAGAACTATTGTCCTCATTATAACTAACTTGGTCCTCGCCCGCCTCCTGCTACTGAGGCGGGCTAATTTCTGTCAAACATAAAACAAAAACGTTATGAAAACAAGACATGAGGACTCTTTCTTTTCATTCATGGAGTCCGTTGCGGTAAGACTCGACAGGCTGGAAAAACAAAGGACTGCCGAGACCTACATGAGCGCTCTCAGGAGCTTCAAAAGTTTCATAGGACGGCCGAAGCTGAGTTTCAGCGAACTCGACACCGACCTGACAGCTGCGTACGAAGCCTATCTCATCAGAAGGCGCGGACTGACCCCGAACACATCGTCATTCTACATGCGCATACTCAGAGCCGTATATAATCGTGCGGTCAATCAAGGACTTACAGCACAAAACAATCCATTCAGGGGCGTTTACACGGGCGTTGCCCGAACCGCAAAACGTGCTATTCCGCAGCAGGCGCTCCGACGCATAAGGGACATGCAGCTGCCCGAAAGCGGGCCTCTCGCATTTGCGAGAGACATGTTCCTTTTCTCGTTCTACACCAGAGGGATGTCGTTCGTGGACATGTCCTATCTGCGGAAAAGCGACCTGAAGAACGGCACACTCACCTACCGGAGAAGGAAAACCGGCCAGCTGCTGCAGATACACTGGGAGCCGTGCATGCAGGAAATACTAGGGCGTCATACAGTTCCCGGAGATTCGGAATTCCTGCTGCCCATCATCACCGACCCATCCGAAGGACGCCGGCAATATGTACAGGCAAGCCACAAAATCAACAGGAGCCTCAAGGCGATAGGCACGGCGGCAGGCCTCGCCACTCCCCTGTCAATGTATGTTGCGCGCCACACCTGGGCAAGCATCGCACGGAGCAGGCACATTCCCCTGTCGGTAATCAGCGACGGCATGGGCCACGACTCCGAAGCCACCACGCAGATCTACCTGGCATCAATCGACAATTGCGAGATTGATAAGGCCAACAGATTGATAATTAAATCTTTATAAAAATCTACCTTTATAAGATATCTACCTGTCAAGCGCATGCTGCCTCCCGAGACAGCATGCGCTTGTCTATAAAACAATTCCTTTCCGGCAAAACACCGGCCACGGGGACACCCTCTGTGGCTGCATGGATGGCTGGCGACCGGTGCCGGTGTACCCAATTTTGGGACATCTGCCCCACCGGGATGCTCCTAAGGCATCTGGGAAGCCTCCCTGCGCGGCGGATGTTTTGCCGGAAGCAATTTCCTATCGCCCGAGAGCATCGACAATCTGCTCGACGGTGGCATCTTTAAGCAACACGCGCTTGTCGGAGTCGAGCAGGTACAGCACGGGAAGGGACTGCAGGTCGTAGAGTCTCTCGGCATAGACGGTCTGGGCTTCGTCGAAGGCGTCGATCCACCCGTCACTCCCCTCTTCACCGACAATTGCCGCGCGCAAGTTCGTGGCATTTCCCGAGACGCACAGCGACAGTATGCGGACACGCCCCTCGCCGAGCAGACGGGCAAGGTCGGAAGAGTTCTCCAGCCCTGCTCTGACCTCCCTGCACTCGGCGCAGCCGGGGTCGTTGAAAAAGACTATCAGATACTCCGCATCGGTGCCGTAGAGGCTGCCGCACCTGCCGTCGCGCAGGACATAGCCGAAGTCGGTGGCAGGTTCTCCAGGCCGGTTCTTCAACGCCATATCAAGACGGAAGCGCGCACGGCCGCTCTCCCCTGCCGGAAACGAGGTGCCGGAGCCGAGCACACGGAGCATGTCGATGTATAGGTCCTCGTCGCGCATCGGCGACCAGCGCCCTGCAAGGTACTTCTCTCCAAGCGAGACAAAGTGGAAGAACATCGCCGGATCGGCACTCGCACGGCGGAACATGGTGTCCAAGGGCACCGAGGCATCGGCTGCGTACGGCAGCACGCTCAGGAAGTCCACGAAAGCCTGTTCGGTGATACGGGGCCTGGAAATCAGCGTCGTGTCGGCGAAGTCGAAGCCGTCCCACCAGTGCAGGCACAGGTACTCAGCCCTCTCTTCCGGAGCGGTCAGGCTGTCGGGAATCTCCGGGAGTGACAAGCCCTGGCAGCGGGCAGAAGGACATGCGGCCGTCAGGAAAGACACAAAAACAAGAATAGAGAGTGCCTGGCGGCACGCTCTATTCCATGTTCGGATGAATGTCAAAACCTTTCCGGACATCGATAACAAATCAGTTTCCGGAAACGGTCTGCCGCTCGAGCACTATATCCGGAGATCCATTCAGGGTGTTCAGATTCGGATATATGGCAGTGTAGACATTGTCTCCGTCATCCTCATACCTGAGTTCCACCTCGTCGGAGTACCAGTTGAACTCATACTCCTTGCGCAGGCGCAGTTCGTAATATCCGTCCTTGTCCACTATGGTCAGAGAGCCGATGCGGCTGTTGTTCCTGGTGCGCTCGAAAGACACGAAGCCGTTGGCAGGCACATAGTGCAGACCGTCCTCCGCCCGATACTGAATGGTTCCGGAAATCGGAGTATTGGCAACGCTGAAAGTCTCGGTATCGAACACTACCTTCTCCTGATTTGACGATATCGTTATGTCGCCTGAACTTACAGAGCTTGCCGTACGGAAAGGCAGAGTCTTGCGCTCGCCAGTACCATAAGGACTCTCCGCCTCTCTGGTAGCCTCGACTGTGTAGACGAAGCGTCCGGGAGTCGCCGGGTCTTCCATTAGTTTGTCCGAATCCAGTCCGTACTGGGCCAGACGCGAGCCGTCTATCTCGAGCATCGGCGCATCGATGTATATTTCGAACTCCTCGCCGAAAGGATCGACCTGGGTATCGTCGGAAGCGGTGAAAGTGGTCACATCGAACTCGATGTCCACCGGCTGATACGGGACATATGTAAGAGAGACCTCATTACCCGCATTCTGACCTGCCACGGTAGCACCGAAACGGAAAGGGTCATAGTTGTCGATTTCCAGAATCACGGAACGGTAGGAATTGCCGACATAAGCAGCGTCATTATTCTCAGGCAGGAATGAAGGTGAGCCAGAATGGTTCGAGGCGATGCGTACGGTCTCCGCGCTCCTTGCCTTGTTGGTCTTCATGTAGATGGAATAGCGCCCTGTTCCGGCAGTAGGATTCGTCGGATGTCTCGGCATGAACATCATCATCCTGCCTCCTGTCCCCCAGTCCGATTCGGAAATATCGTAGAAGGTGCAGTCGAACTCCTTGACACCTGCAGGCCCCTCCTCGCCGTCTTCATAATAATCAAGATTGCCGGAATACAACAGGAACTCGTCATTATCTCCGGCATTGATTGCCTGATCCCAAGCATTGGCGGCAAGATTTCTCATTTCCATATCGAACTGTACACTTGCGCCCCGCTTCTGCGGAACCATCACAGTGATAAGGTCGTCACCATTGTCGACAGAACTGTTGTGACCGTCTATCGTTATAGTCCTCTGATGCTCCGCAAAAGTGTAGGTCTTCTCCATGGTCTCGAAGCATTCCGCCTCGAAGGTCATGGTTCCGCTCGCATCCTGTCCCTGGGTCAGTATGTTCTCGAAATAGACGCTGTAGCTTCCGGGTCCGCTGACGGGATAGACATATTTGTAGCCCGTGTCGAAATCCTCGCCGTACCAGTCTTCGGAGCCCTGGATCACGACAGTCAGGTTTCCGGCTTCGGAGCGCGCGTCGAGATTCTCGGTCGATATGTATACATTCATCGGAAAGAGTTCGGCGGGGCAGGTTTCGGGAATCGTGAACATGGCCGTCACGTTGGCACGGCTGTCCTTACCGTCGACCGCGCCGTAAACCTGCGTGCTGACCCACGCGGGCACGAACTGCTGCGTCCGCACAAGTATCACCTTGACCGTACGCTGGAGCTTTCCCTTGCGGACGAGGACATCGTACTCGTGCATCTGCTCACCGTTCCCGAGCGGGTTGAAGTCGAATGTGATCCTTCCCCGGCCGACACCGTCCTGACCGGCGGTAAAATCATGCCTGTCGTTCAGCACGAGGCCGTCGCTGTCGGTGACCGACACCTCCGCCCTATCGGAATCGCTTATTGAACCGCTCCGCTTCGTCAGCGTATATTCGACGGTATAGCTGGGGTCGTCGCCGAATTTGTCGGCGTCGAGCACATACGAAGTCCGGTCAACCGCCAGAATCCATTCGCCGTTCTGGACTTCGTTCACGTCCTCGGATATGGAAATCCACACATTGTTGGTGGCGGGGCCTGCCAGGGCGGCTTCGAAGGACGGCTGTCCGTTTGCGAGCTCACCCACGATATTGATGATGTAATGGTGGTTGCGGCGCACCATTATCTGGCTTCCGTCCTCAGTTATCAGCAGTACACGGTAATACAGATCCGAACCCGAGTCTGAGCCCTTTATTATCACGCTTACAGGGTCGTCGGCACGGTTCTCGGTCTCGAACACATACTGGTTCTCGGCGTCGGTGACATCCACCACATCGCTGAGTTTGGCGCCGTTGACGGGCAGTGTCACGAAATCTTCGTTTCCCGGCCACTCGAAACCGCTTCCGTCGGTCGGGAAACCATAGTCAGGATGATAGGGAGCCACCGTACCGAATGCATTGGTGTTGCAGACGGCGAAACCCGTCACACTGAATCCGACGCCGGAAGCTACCGACACGGAGAACATCGCATGGTTGCGTATCAGCCTGACAGGGTCGGCGGCCTTGAGCTGGGAGACGATATTTCCCTCCCCGCTGCTCTCGAACCGCGACCAGTATATCATCCTTCCGGACGATCCCTCGAGCAGGGCCATGACCTCGGACTCCGACTTCCCGCGGAAATCATCCTCCGCAAAGTTCGACATGTTCTGGTTGGCTACGAAATGGATTATGCTGGTGTTCTCGGGAATCTCCGCGGTGAAAGTTCCCGATGTCTGTGAAGCAGGCGCAAGGCTTGCAGTGGCGGTCGAGATGAACAGGCCGTAGCTGTCGAAACAGAACAGTGTCATGTTCTGCACCCCTGCCCCGTCAGGATCTACTGCGCGCGTGACCACCTCCTGCATTGCAGGGATGTCGGTCCTGAAGCTGACGGACACATAGCCCTCAGGCACGACGGACGGCTCGGTCCTCCAGCTGTTCTCGCTAAGGCACGAAACCAGCGAGAGCGGAATTGCCGCAAGTGCCGCGACGATATATGATATTCTTCTGAACATTATATAAGTCATCAATATTTTCAGAATTACATTACTATTCCAGCCTCATCCCCATAAACATCTCGTATACAACGAATATTACCGCTCCTAACGCTACTTGGAAGACCTGTAGAAGTGTTGATAAGACCACTGGCACTCCAATAGTTGTCCCCGGTAAGAACCTCATCCATTACTTCAGAGTCGTTCTGGTAGAGCATAATGATATTGATTTCAGCTGCGGTAGGCAAGCGCCAATCATTCAAATGTCTTGTTTGTTCTACACCATTCTCATCTTTGTATTTGAAAACTTCAACATATTCATGACATTGTTCAGCAGCCGTACTACTATTAGAAATCGGCAGTGTTGCACCAAGTTGAGAAGCAATCATAAATGAAGGTGATACTAATTCAGCATTATCATCATCGCCATCAGTTAAACCATTTTCATCAAGACGCGGTCTACCTAATGTATATTCATCTGAAGTTGCCGTTATCCGCACATGATACATTCTAGAATTATCAAG
>DVLC01000088.1 GCA_018715685.1 Candidatus Cryptobacteroides merdipullorum | reverse complement strand
CGGGATCATGTAGGTCGAGTACACGCCGGCGAACGGCTGGTAGTAGGAGTCTTCGAGTATCGATGACGAACGCACGGCGAGAGGACGCCGCACATTGCGGATGAACACGCGCAGCGCGTCGGTGAGTTCGGCGGGCAGAGTCGAGGCCACGAACTCCGAGAGAATCTCGGTGTCGCCGAGGTCGGAGTTTATCACGTACTGGAGTCCGTTCTCGAGAATGAAGCGGTCGAAATATTCGGTGGTTATCACGAGCGTGCGGGGCACGAGCACCCTGACGTCCTCCCATTTGCCGTAGAGGTCGTATTTCGCGAGAATATGATTGAGGAACGCCAGTCCTCTCGCCTTGCCGCCCAGAGAGCCGTCGCCCAGACGGGAGAACCAGATCGCGTCGTTATATGTCGCGGGGTCGAAGCGCGCGACCACTCCGAGCCCCTGGCGCATGCGGTAGTCGTGAAGCATGCGCAGGTTGAGCTTGCGGATTTCCGAGAGATCCGAATCGTCGTTCACGCTGACATTGCGGAAGGAATCCCCTATACTGAAGAGACCGCGGCTGTAGAGCCAGCGGGAGATGTAGTTCTTCCCTGCGAAATAGCGCAGAGACTCGTCGGACATCGTGCTGATCAACTTTTCGAATTCGTAGAGATTCCTTGCGCGGGCAGTCTCCTGGCCTGTCAGAGGATCGGTGACGATGAAGTCGCCGAACGCGAACTCGCGGGAGATGTATTTGCTGAGTTCATGAATCAGCGTCTTGGAAGTCTTGCGCACGAATCCGACACCCAGGTCCTCCGCGACTGACCTCATGCTCTCCTGTGAAGACTGAAGCAGATACGGCAGGGTCGGATTCTCCGCCTTTATCATCCGGCAAAGGTTGATTCCGGCGTCGATCACCTCGGTCGCCCGCGCATCCCCCTTGTGAATTATGAACCCCACGTCCGAGATGATGCCGAGCATGTTGCTCTTGTATTTCTGATAGAGTTCCACGGCCTCGTCGTAGCAGGTCGCGAGCATGATCTTCGGTCTGGCCCGCTTACGCATGAACTGCTGTTCGTCGTTGAGGGCGTCGCGGACCGCTTCGTTGTTCTGGCGCAGCACGAGCTTGTAGAGAATCGGCAGATACGCGGAATAGTAGCGCACTGAATCTTCTACAAGCATGATCGTGCGCACCCCCATCTCCAGCACGTCATGCTCGGCGTTCATCTTGTCCTCGAGCAACTTGATGATCGCTATGATCAGGTC
This sequence comes from Candidatus Cryptobacteroides merdipullorum, assembly GCA_018715685.1. Classification (GTDB taxonomy): domain Bacteria; phylum Bacteroidota; class Bacteroidia; order Bacteroidales; family UBA932; genus Cryptobacteroides; species Cryptobacteroides merdipullorum. Next base: position 1,811 of record DVLC01000088.1, on the reverse strand, counting down.
GGTGCTGTTGTTCCAGCTGAACACATAGTCGATGTCGGTCTTGTCCTGCTTCGCGATATGGTTGTAGATGACCTTTGAATACGACGACAGCAGCACTATCGGAGTATGGGGAACTATCACCTTGGCAAGTCGGGCGAACTCGAACACGTCGAGTTTCCCGACATTGAACATGGTGATGATAAGGTCGTAGCGGTCGCCCTGATGCTTGAGCAGCTCCAGAGCTTCCATCGTGGACTCCACCCTGTCGATCGACGGAGGATTGCTGAGGTTCAGCTCCGCGTAGTCCTGCGAAATCTGTCCTTCGATATGTCCGTCCTCTTCAAGCGAGAAGCTGTCATAATTGTTGCAGATCAGCAGAATGCTGCGGATCTTCCTGGTCATCAGCCGGGTGTAGTCCTGTCCGAACATTTCCTGAAACTATACGAGTCCCTGATCGACCATCGCATTGGCCACCTTTATGAAGCCGGCGATGTTCGCACCCTTGACATAATTGATATAGCCGTCCTCCTCCTTGCCGTACTTGATGCAGGAAGCGTGGATGTCCGACATGATGCGGTGCAGCTGGGCGTCCACCTCCTCGGCTGTCCATTTCTGGCGTATCGAATTCTGGGTCATCTCAAGACCTGATGTGGCGACTCCGCCGGCGTTGGACGCCTTGCCCGGAGAATAGAGCAGCTTGGCGTTCTGGAAAATCTGTATGGCTTCGGGAGTCGTAGGCATGTTCGCGCCCTCGGCCACGCACCAGCATCCGTTCTTCACGAGCTTCTCGGCGTCGGCGGCCTCGATTTCGTTCTGGGTAGCGCAAGGCAGGGCTATGTCGCAGGGAACGCCCCAGGGCCTTTCGCCGGGGAAATATTTCGCCTGCGGATACTTCTCGGCGTACTCCCTGATACGTCCGCGGCGGATGTTCTTGAGTTCGAACACGTATGCCATCTTCTCCTCGTCCAGTCCCTCGGGGTCATGGATGTAGCCGTCGGAATCGGAGAGGGTAACGACCTTGGCACCGAGCCTCATGGCCTTCTGGGCGGCGTACTGGGCCACATTTCCGGAGCCTGAGATCGCCACGGTCTGTCCCTCGAAGGTCTTGCCCCTGAGGGCCATCATCTCCTGGGCGAAATAGCATACGCCGTAGCCTGTGGCCTCGGGACGAAGCAGGCTTCCTCCCCACGCAAGTCCCTTTCCGGTCATCGATCCGGTGAACTCGTCGCGCAGGCGCTTGTACTGGCCGAACATATAGCCGACCTCGCGTCCGCCCACGCCGATATCGCCCGCAGGCACGTCGGTGTCGGGGCCGATGTGGCGCTGAAGTTCGGTCATGAAGCTCTGGCAGAAGCGCATCACCTCGGCGTCGGACCTGCCTCTGGGGTTGAAGTCGGAGCCGCCCTTCGCGCCGCCCATGGGCAGAGTCGTCAGAGCGTTCTTGAATGTCTGCTCGAAGGCCAGGAACTTCATGATGCTGAGGTTCACGCTCGCATGGAAACGTATGCCTCCCTTGTACGGGCCGATGGCACTATTCATCTGCACCCTATAGCCGCGGTTGATATGGATCTCGCCGCGGTCGTCGGTCCACGGAACCCTGAACATGATCACGCGCTCCGGCTCGACCATCCTCTCCAGAATCTTGAGGTCCATCAGATAAGGGTACGCCACCACATAGTCGGCGACGCTTTCAACCACCTCTCTGACCGCCTGGTGGAATTCGCTCTCACCAGGATTGCGCGAGATGAGTTCAGACATGAACTTCTCGACATAATTTTTCGTGAATTTGTCCATAAGGGAAATTTTTAACTAACTTTCAAATATAGTGAATC
>DVLC01000087.1 GCA_018715685.1 Candidatus Cryptobacteroides merdipullorum | reverse complement strand
ATCAGCATTATGAAACGGATTCCTCTGCTCTCTATTCTGGCATTGCTGCCATTTCTTATCCTTCCAAGCTGCACCCACAGGGGTGAAGCTGGTTTCGATCCCGATAGTCAGCATCTTCTTATCGGTGATGATATTGCTCTGGCCAATACGCAATACGGTGTTGTCAAGGGCTTTATTTATCAGAATGTCTACACCTTTCTTGGAATACCTTATGGCGCGGACACCGGAGGCGGGAACCGCTTCATGCCTCCGGTCGCTCCCGAGCCCTGGGACGGTGTCCTGCCTACTGTCTGGTACCCTGCTTCGGCGCCTCAGATGATGTACGACATTCGTAGCGACTCGTATGCCACATTCCGCGACCAGTGGAACTACGACGGAATCAGCGAGAATTGTCTTAAACTTAATGTCTGGACTCCCGGAACCGACGACAAGGCCCGTCCGGTGATGGTCTGGCTCCACGGAGGCGGTTTCTCCTCCGGCAATGGAATTGAGCAGGACGGATATATGGGGCAGAACTTCGCCAGGAAGCAGGATGTAGTGTTCGTTTCGTTGAACCATCGCCTGAATTCCTTCGGATTCAGTGACTTCGCTGCGGTCGGCGGTGAGAAATACAAGCATTCCGGCAATGTCGGCATGCTGGATATCATATTCGCCTTGCAGTGGGTGCATGACAACATCGCTGAGTTCGGAGGCGATCCCGGCAATGTCACCATCATGGGGCAGAGCGGCGGCGGTGCGAAAGTCTGCACGATTGCAGCGATGCCTGCTGCGAAAGGACTGGTACATAAGGCGGTAGCCTTGAGCGGAAGCTCAACCGGAGCTGCCGACAAGACTATGGCGGAGGCTTTGGGAGCCGAAATTCTCAAACAGGCCGGCATGCAGCCGGACCAGATAGACAGACTTCAGCAGATGCCATGGGAGGAATACTATGCTCTTGCGTCCAAATCGGCTTCCGAGCTTTCGAAAAGACTCGGGAAGAGAGTCGGATTCAGTCCGGTTGCCGACGGGATCGACATTCCCGAGGGAGAGTTCTATACATCCGGTGCGGACAATGTCCCGAATGTTCCCATGCTCTTCTGTACGACCACCAACGAATTCATGTCCAGCAGAGATGAACCGGAGCTGGAGAACATGACCAGGGAGGAGGTAATATCTACTCTGCGTCAGAGTTACGGCGACAATTCCGAAGCCATATACGAGGAGTTCCGCGGTATCTTCCCGGACGAGAATCCCTGGGGTATCTATACCATAATTTCTTCTTCGCGCGCAGGCGTCGTAAAATGTGCCGACAACAAAGTCCTGCAGGGGCAGCCGGTGTATATGGCCTGGTTCAACTGGTATCCTCCTCTTTTCGGCGGCCGTCCCAGAGCCTTCCATTGTCTGGACATAAGTTTCTGGTTCAACAATACCGACTTCATGCCCTCGCATTCGGGAGGAGGCAAGCTGCCGCGCATGCTTTCCGAGAAGATGGCCGCTTCTCTTGCCGCTTTCATGCGAACCGGGAATCCCAACACCGTCAAGCGGGGAGGTCTGCCCGAGTGGCCTGAATATACTTCTGAAAAGGGAGCGCTCATGCTGCTCAACAATGACTCACGCGTTCTGAATGACCCTGACCGCAGAGCGAGAGAACTTATGTCTGAAGGAAATTGAGCTGCTTCAGAAGCTCGGAAAATCTTGTACTTACGGATTCCGACAATGCAACTAAAATTAATAGTTGAATAACTATCAATTTTAGTTGCATTAAAATATTTTTTAGTTATCTTTGCTCCTGAACAAAAGTCACAGTCATGAAGAAGCTTACTAGAAAGGAGACGGAGATAATGGAATTGTTCTGGGAGCGTGGGCCGATGTTCGTGCGTGAGTTGCGCGAACTCTATCCTGAACCCCGTCCGCATGTCAACACCTTGTCCACGATGGTGAGGATTCTTGAGTCCAACGGATATCTGTCCCATAAGGCTTTCGGCGCGAGCTATCAGTATTATCCCCTGGTTTCAAGAGACGAGTACAGCCGGAGCAGTCTCAGCGGCGTGATTTCGTCATGTTTCGGCAACTCCTACCTGCGTGCAGTGTCAACACTCGTGCAGGAGGAGAAGATCAGTGTGGAGGAGCTGAAACAACTCATCACCCAGATAGAGAATGGAAAAATAGACTAGCACCCCATGCCGTTCCTCGTCTATCAGCTCAAGGTCGCCCTGCTCTTTCTGGCGCTTTACATTTTCTTCCGGCTCTTTCTGTCGAAGGAGTCCTTCCATGCCTTCAACCGGGCGGTGGTGCTCTTGTCAATTCTACTGTCGCTCGTGCTCCCTTTCTGCGTGGTCACGCTGCATGTGAGCGCAGCTGCGTCTCCGGTGCAGATTCCCGGCCTGTCCGAATTCGTCCCCTCCGTTCAGGAGTCTTCCGGTTTTGACTGGGCTGCGTTGTTGATTGCTGTATATATTACAGGTGCTGCGGCTGTCCTGCTTTCCGTGGCCGCTTCCGTCATATCCCTTCTGAAGCTTGTATCCCGTGGCAGGAAAATCCGCCGGAAGGACGGCACCGTTCTGGTTCTCGTCGACTCCGCCGTCTCTCCAATGAGCTGGATGAACTATATGATCATGCCGGCGGAGGACAGTGAAGCCGTCAGCGAAAGCATAATCGTACACGAGCGCGCGCACATACGCCTTCATCATTCGTTCGACATACTCTTCGCCGACCTCTTTACGGCGATGCAGTGGTTCAACCCCGCAGCATGGATGATGCGGGAGGACCTCAGGTCCATTCATGAGTATGAGGCGGATGAACAGGTCCTCAAATCAGGCATCGATGCAAAACAATATCAACTCCTTCTCGTGAAGAAGGCGTTCGGGGCGGACGGCCGGTCGGTCTCGAACAATTTCAACCACGGAAAACTTAAAAAACGAATTGCCATGATGTTAATGAAAAAGTCATCAGCCTTCAAGGCTTTGAAATTCCTCTATGTCGTTCCGCTCGTGTGCCTGGGCCTTGCCGTCAACGCAAGGACGGTGTATAAGGAGCCTGTGAAAGTGACAGGGAGCTACACTCTGAACGGAAATATTTCCGTGAACGTTGCCGGAGATTCCTCCAGTGTGGCCTCCTTCATGCCGGAGAATGTAAAAATCTATATTGATGGAAAACTCGTTTCCAACGAGGAGATGCAGGCTCTGGATCCCGAGAAGATTTCTTTGGTAAACGTGATCAGGACGGGGGAGGAGAGCGCGATTCAAATCTTCACTGAAGATGCCGAGGCGGCAGATGGCGCCGGGAAGAACCTCCATATCGAGATTCTGTCAACGGACGACTCGGAGCAGGAGCATGAGGCGGACAGCGGGAGAGTATTGGTGATAAGCAAGATTGACGGCGACAAGGTGGATATTGCGGAGTCCGGCCAGGCGTCGGTCTGGATTGCCGAAGAGAGAGGCCTGTCGTTTATGGGAGAAGGCAGCCACGCCACGGTCGAGATCGTGACCAAGAAATAGGAACCGATGCAAAAAAAAGAGGTTCGGAACTTCCGAACCTCTTTTTTTTATGTCGGGATGATCTGACTCGAACAGACGACCCCCACGTCCCTAACGTGGTGCGCTAGCCAACTGCGCCACATCCCGATTCCCGAATTGGGACTGCAAATGTAGTCAAAATTTTTGAATGTTGTACATCAAGGTTGATATTTTTGACCCGAAAATGTGGCTGATGGTTTGCGGCGGCCGTCGGGAGGCTGTCAAAGTTCGTCCTTGATGTTGTATCGGTTCCTGTCGCTGGAGTTTCTCGATACCATTTCTCCGAGGAAACCGGCAAGGAACAGCATCACGCCGAGAATCACCGCGACAAGCGCCAGATAGAACAGCGGCTGGTCGGTCACGGGCCGGAAATAGAAGCCGCGGTTCTGGTTCACGAGTTTCGCCACTATGATCCAGACGGTCATCACGAACCCGATGAAGAACATGAGCAGGCCGCTGTAGCCGAAGAAGTGCATGGGGCGTTTGCCGAATTTCGTCAGGAACCACAGTGACATCAGATCGAGGAAACCGTTTATGAAACGCTCCATTCCGAATTTGCTCTTGCCGTATTTTCTTTTCTGGTGATGCACAGGCTTCTCTCCGATGCTGGTGAAGCCGGCGTTCTTGGCCAGATAGGGGATGTAGCGGTGCATCTCTCCGTAGACCTCGATGTTCTTGACCACCTCGTTGCGGTATGCCTTGAGCCCGCAGTTCATGTCGTGCAGCTTTATGCCCGTGATGCACCTTGCGGTTGCGTTATACAGCTTGGACGGCAGATTCTTGGTGAGCGCGTTGTCCTTGCGGTGCTGCTTCCAGCCGGACACGAGGTCGTAGCCCTGCTCCTTGATCATGCGGTACATCTCCGGAATTTCGTCGGGAGAATCCTGAAGGTCGGCGTCCATGGTGAACACCACGTCGCCCGACGCTTTCGCGAAACCGCAGTAGAGCGCGGCGGACTTGCCGTAGTTGCGTCTG
>DVLC01000086.1 GCA_018715685.1 Candidatus Cryptobacteroides merdipullorum | reverse complement strand
GAAATGACGATGATAGACTTCAAGACACAGAAAAGCCGGCAACAGAATCCAAACCGGTCTCAGACAATGGACGCTCTGCCCATGCGCCGGAACCTTCTCTTAACCTTATTGCTTAGCTTGCTTGTTGTGCTGCCGGCTTTTTTCAGCATATCCTGCGACAAGGAAAGACCTGTCCTTCCGGACGATGAAGAGCCGGTCGTAGATTCCACGATGACAACCCTGAAATTCCGCAACGCCGGCCCGTACGAAGTGGAAAATCTCCAGTTGCTGATCTACAGAAGCGACGGCACCAGACAGCTGGAGACGCTTCTGCGTTTCGACGGACTCCCGGATTCGGTCGAAGTGGTCACCACTGAAGGCGAAAAACTTGTGGCCGCAGTCGCGAATTCGCCGAAAGCCCTGAGTCCGGTCGCCCTCGGTCGCTATGACTCCCTGAAGGAGCTCGGCTGGGACTTCAATGACGAAGACCCGGAATCTCCGATAATGAGCGGACAGTGCGCAACCTTGCAGAACAACGGGGAGATCGTCCTCGAACCTCTTGTGTGCCAGGTGGTCATCGCTGCAATCAGCAACAGCATGGATGACTATGAACTCGTGGAAAGCCCCCGCGTGAGGCTCGTCAACATCAACGGCTACGCAGGAGTGATGCAGGAGGACGGCTTCCGGCCCACAGAGACCATAGACTTCGGAGAATGGAAGGATCTGCCCTACGACATAGGAATGTTCACCCAGAATCCGGGCACGACCTTGTACTGCTACCCTAACGAAACCGAACAGTCAAGTCTGGGAGGTGTAGTGACCTCGCTGGAACTGGAGTGTCTGATTCTGGGAGAGCCATGCAATTTCACGGTTCAGCTTCCGCCCTTCGGACGCGGAGCCAGGCTCCTGGTCGACATTACCGTGGGAGGACCCGAATCGTGCCGCTTCAAGATATATGAGGACAAGACACCGGAATGATGACAGAAACAGCAATGCAGACCACCGGATGATCAGGGTGTACAAGGGAGCATTGGCACATGAAGGAACCATAAAAAATGAACTGCGATGGATGAGATCGTAAAATTCGACTCGGTCGAGGACTACATAATCGAACTGCGTGGGGAGAAGGTCATCCTCGACTGCAATGTGGCTGTCCTTTACGGGGTGGAAACAAGGGAGATCAACCAGGCTGTCAGAAACAATCCGGACAAATTTCCTAAGGGCTACATCATAGAAATAGACAAATCGGAACTCTCCGCTTTAAGATCAAAAATTTTGATTTTAAAAACTGGAGGACGGGGCGAACACTCAAAATACCCGCCGAAAGCCTTTACCGAAAAGGGACTCTACATGCTCGCGACCATACTCAAGGGTGAGCGCGCCACACGCACCGCCATCGCCATCATCGAGGCCTTCGCCAAGCTCCGGGAGCTCACACGCACAATCGGCGAGATGGCCGCCAGTCCGGACAAGTTCCGCCAGAAGTCACTCATGGAGAAAAGCGGGGAGATCATGGCCGACCTGTTCGGAGAGGACATGAAGACCGACGAGACGGAGACTGAGATAGAAGTCAACTTCGCCGTCCTGAAACTGAAACATACCATCAAGAGGAAAGGTCAGAAATGACATACACGGCTGCGCCTCGGCAATTGCAAACAAGCTTGCATTGCGCTCGGCTTCTTCCTATATTTGCCGCTACCGCGCCATTTATACTGTTGCGCCTCGGCATAGCAAATACATTTGCTCTGCGCTCGGCTTCTGCGTATATTTGTGCGAAAAACAACCGAGCTTATGAAGCGACACGCATACCTGATTCTCGCACATACCAATTTCGGACAGCTGCGCAAACTGCTGGAGCTGCTGGATGATCCGCGCAACGACATCTTCGTCGACGTTGACGCAAAAGCTGATTTCCACCCGGAAAGCTTCGACGGAGCATGCAAGGCTTCGGGTCTGACCTTTCTGGATCATAGAATCAAGGTCAGCTGGGGCGGAGTCAGCATAATGAGAGCGGAGCTGCGGCTTCTGAAAAAGGCTACGGCCACGGCGAAATACGACTATTACCACCTGATATCCGGGATGGACCTGCCCATCAAGAGCCAGGACACGATTCACGACTTCTTCGACGCGCACAGCGGTCGGGAGTTCCTGAGCCTCTGGAAGCTCAGCAGCAGGACAGAAATGCGCCTCAGGCACTACACGCTGTTTCCCGAAGGCGCGGGGTTCTTCCTCACCAACTTCCTGAACAATGTGTTCAAGATAATGCAGAAAGCCGTCGGATTCAAAATCAACAAAGACGTGGATTTCGGTTACGCCTCACAATGGTTCAGCATAACGGACGAACTTGCGCGCTACATAGTCTCCAGGGAAGAATGGCTTGAAAAGACATTCCGCCACACCAACACCTGCGACGAGATTTTCCTCGCCACCGTGATCAAGGGCACCAAGTTCATGGACCGGCTCTATATCGAGGATGAATCAGTCAACTATTCAGGCCTGAACAGGAGCAACATGCGCTTCATCGACTGGTCAAGAGGCGAAAGCGTCAGGCATCCATGGACTTTCAGGGCAGGAGACTGGGATCTGCTGATGAGTGTCCCCTATTTCTGGGCCAGGAAGTTTGACGAGAGAATAGACGCCGAAATAATAGACAGAATCTGCAACTGGCTCAAAAGCGGCGGAGACGCATCAGGAAAAGATGCGTCCAAACACGCCGACCTCTGACGGTTACTGATCTTCCTGATACCTTATTTTCTCTTTAAGAGGCCTGAAATGTCTTGATGAAGTATATCCCTCGATGCCCGAAAGCCACGCTTCCATCTGCCTGGAGGCTTCATCCCGGTTATATCCGGTTCCTTTGGGATGCACGACCCTGACCCTGTCGTCGACTATTATGAGTTTCCGCCCTATCCTGCAGAAATGGCTCAGCGCAAGGTCTATTCCCCAGCCGAGACGATTGACGGAACAGTCTATAGGCATCACCTTGTCCAATATCTCTCTGGGGACCAGATGGAACCAGCCTTCCTGGAAATTGACCGGACGCATCCTGCCGGTATAATGGCACCTGCTCTGGTGATGGGCCCTTCCGTGAAAAAGGCTGCAACTCGGCTGATACAGCCCGACATTTACGCTTCTTGAGATGTCCTTCATCGCTGCTATGAGCTTCGCGGTGTTTTCCGTATCTATCTCTATGTCGCTCGTGACAATCATCAGCCATCGGAATCCTTTCTCGCAGAGCAGTTCGTAGGCCTTGTTCATCAGGCCGGAATAGAAGATATTGTCGAGATGCATGGCGAGCGGATGGTCGCAAGGAGGATTGCTTCCGCTGTCGAGTATCACTGTTTCGAAATCAGCGGAAAGTCTGTCCGCCCAGGCGGACGCCTTGTCATTGGCGTTGTAGTTGAACACGCAGCAAAGAATATCGTTACTCATGACTATGGAAACTGTCTATACTATATCTGAAAACCTGCCCGGAATGCGGACTATTATCCTGAGTTCGAACATAGCCGGCTTGTTCAGGGCGTACGGCGGACGCACGATGGTCTGGCATATCCTCGCAAAACGCACCCAGGGGTCGAAAGGTCGTGCAGGAAGGGTCGAGACAAGTCGTATGGTGCGCGAACGCTTCTTCATGTGCTTGCCCCAGCCCTGGCTCAGACGGTCCTTGTCGGCGAATCTCTCCTCCAGACGCCTCTGGTCGAAATAGCCGAAATGCAGCAGATAAATGTCCTTTCCAATATGGAAGTTGTGCCCCTTTATCCTATGGAAACCGGAACCCCAGCGGCAGGGGGCCGCGACAATCGACGGCTTGGTGTAGCGCGTGCCTATCTGGGCATAACGGCGCTGCCGAAGGAAAGGCCTGTCAGACCTTATATCCCCCTCCTCCCCGAGTTTCTGACCGAAATCCAGACCGAGGGCCGACAGCGAGACCTCTATCTTCTGCGCGGAGAGGTACTCCGCAAGGCTAAGACCAAGTTTCGGATCCACGACTATGAACTCGTCGGCATCGACACCTATCACGAGATCGTAGCCCTCCGAAAGCAGCCCTGCCGCCTGTTCCGAAAGGAAGGCGAGCCGCCCTTTCTCCGCCTGGACGACCTGGTTCCCTATCTTTTCGTGCAGGAAGGCGTTCGTGCCTTCGCAGAACGGCGCTATCTTCTGGTCAGTCCCGTCGAAGAAGATGTAGAGATTCTCCTTCCCGAGCTGTTCTCCGTAGTACTTCACCCATTTTTCGAGGTAGAAGTCATCGTTCCTGACCATGGTCAGTGCGGCAATTCTCTTCGTCATATATATCTCGCTGTAAAGGTGTCCGTATTCTTCAAGTCCTCGGGCGTGCCCTCGAACACGACCTGTCCGCCCGCGTCGCCCGCATCCGGTCCGAGGTCGATGATCCAGTCCGCCGAGCGTATGACATCGGGGTTGTGCTCGACCACCACGAGGGAGTGTCCGCCGCGCAGCAGCACGTCGAAGGCCTTGAGCAGCTTCTCTACATCGTAGAAATGCAGGCCGGTGGTCGGCTCGTCGAAGATGAACATTATTCTCTCCGGCTTGCCGGAATTCCTGCTCACCGAAAGGAAGTATGCCAACTTTATTCTCTGGCTCTCCCCTCCCGAAAGCGTCGAACTGCTCTGGCCGAGCTTGATGTAGCCAAGACCGACCTCCCTGAGCGGCCTGAGCTTGTCGGCGACAGCCTGGGACTCGGCCTCATTGCCGGCGCCGAAGAACTCGATGGCCTCGTCGACGCTCATGTTGAGCATGTCGTCGATATTCTTGCCCCTGTACCGCACTTCCAGCACCTCCGGCTTGAAGCGCTTGCCTCCGCAGGCCTCGCAGACCATCTCCACGTCCGCCATGAACTGCATCTCTATCCTCACGACCCCCTCTCCCTGGCACTCCGGACAGCGGCCGCCGTCGGTGTTGAACGAGAAATAGTTGGGCCCGAAACCGTTGATCTTCGCGTACTGCTGCGCGGCCAGCAGCTTGCGGATGTCGTCGTATGCTTTCAGATAGGTGACGGCGTTTGAACGCGAACTGCGGCCTATGGGATTCTGGTCGACATATTCCACGCGGGTGATCCTGTCGAGATTGCCGGCAAGTCCGCGGAAGATGCCGGGCTGGTCGCCGGAGTCGTGGATGCGGCGGTAGAGCGCCGGGTAGAGTATGTCCCCGACGAGCGAGGATTTTCCCGAACCGGAGACACCGGTGACCACCGTGAGCACGCCGAGCGGGAAGCGCACGTCTATATCCTTGAGGTTATGCTCCATCGCGCCCTTCACTGTGATTGAATACTGCCAGGTGCGTCTCTCGCGGCGATAGCGGCCGCGCAGTCCGCTCAGATACTGCAGCGTCACGGACCGCCCGACGGCATCCTGCGGAAGATCTCCGCCGAGTTTCCCTGAGAACACCACCTCTCCTCCGTCGCGGCCGGCAAACGGCCCCATGTCGATCAGCAGGTCGGCGGCGCGCATGATTTCCTCGTCGTGCTCCACGACTATCACGGAGTTCCCGATGTCGCGCAGACGCCGCAGCACGCCGATCAGCTTCTCGGTGTCACGCGGGTGAAGTCCGATGCTTGGCTCGTCGAGTATATACATGGACCCCACCAGGCTCGACCCGAGCGCGGTCACAAGGTTTATACGCTGGCTCTCGCCGCCGGAAAGCGTGTTGCAGGCGCGGTTGAGGGTCAGATACGACAGGCCCACATCCTTGATGCATTCGAGGCGCGACACTATCTCGGCGAGCGGCTCGGCCACTATCTCGCGTTCCGTGTCAGAAAGCGTCAGGTTCCGGAAATACTTCAGCGCGGTGTCGACATTCATCTGAAGCACCTCGTGGATGTTCTTCCCGTCCACACGCACCCAGAGCGCCTCCTTGCGCAGACGGCTTCCGCCGCAGGCACGGCATTCGGTTCGCCCGCTGAAACGGGAGAGCATATATTTGAACTGTATCTTGTAGCGCTGGGTCTCCACCCAGTCGAAGAATTCCTTGATGCCGACTATGGAGTTCTCGTCGCCCTCGACCGAATGGCCCTCCCAGATGATCTTCTTCACCTCCGCGGAAAGATTGCACCACGGCTCGAACACGGGTATTCCATAGCGCTCCGCCACCTTTATCAGATGATCCTTGAACCAGCCCATCTTCTCGCCGCGCCAGCAGGCGATGGCTCCGTCGTAGATGCTCTTTGTCTTGTCGGGTATCACGAGGTCCTCGCTTACGCCTATGATCTTTCCGAGACCGCCGCAGACCGGGCAGGCGCCGAGCGGGGAATTGAAGCTGAACAGATATTCGTCAGGCTCGCGGAACACGATGCCGTCGAGTTCGAAACGGCTGCAGAAATGCCGCATGCCCCCGTCTTCCAGCGCCACCGCGATGTCTCCGTCTCCTTTCGAAAAGGCGGTGGCGACCGAAGACAGCAGGCGCGTGCGGGTGTCGGCGTCCATCTCTCCGTTCTCGGGCAGGCGCACCCTGTCTACCAGCAGCCAGGCTTCGTCCGGGTAGTTCCCGTCCTTTTGGAGCACATCGTCTATACGCACCGGGCCGCCGTCGGCGTAGAGGCGGTTGAATCCGTCCTCCTTGAGTCCGAGCATCAGCTCGACCTTGTCGTCGCGCTGCGCCCATTTGAGATCGGCAAGCACATAGCAGGTCTCGTGCGTCCGCTCCAGATACGCCATCACGGTGTCAACTGTATCCTTATGGACCTCTCTGCCGGAAACAGGAGAGAAAGTATGGCCGGCCCGGGCGAAGACAAGCCGAAGATAGTCGTATATCTCGGTCGTCGTGGCCACAGTGGACCGCGGGTTGCGCGTCGTCACCTTCTGCTCGATGGCTATTGCGGGAGGTATGCCGTCTATCGAATCCACATCCGGTTTCGTCATGCGGCCGAGGAACTGTCTGGCGTAGGAGGAAAGGCTTTCGGAAAAGCGGCGCTGACCCTCGGCGTAGAGAGTGTCGAAAACGAGCGAAGATTTGCCGGAGCCGGAGATTCCCGTGACCACGACAAACTTCCCTCTCGGGATGTCAAGCGACAGATTCTTGAGATTGTTGACTCTGGCGCCGCGTATTTCTATGTTTTCTTCTGCCAACGGTCAATGTGTAAGCGAGCAAATATACGCAGAAGCCGAGAGCAATGCAAGCTTGCTTGCAATTGCCGAGGCGCAGCCGTATAAATGGCGCGATAGTGGCAAATATACGCAAATTTTCCCTGCGGGCGGCAATGAGAATTATTAAAAATTTTTTCGCCACAATATTGTATTTTCACAAAATATGCCTATATTTGCATCCGCTTTCACCGGAAAGCAACCAGCAAATGTAAACCTGGTGCGGTAGTTCAGCTGGTTAGAATGCCGGCCTGTCACGCCGGAGGTCGAGGGTTCGAGTCCCTTCCGCACCGCAAGGCTTCAGAGACATCTGAAAGCCAGCGAATGACAAAGCCCACAAAATCAATGATTTGTGGGCTTTGTTTTTTCTTTTTAGAGCCACTCTGAAGACAAACAAATTCCCCAAACAGACAA
>DVLC01000085.1 GCA_018715685.1 Candidatus Cryptobacteroides merdipullorum | reverse complement strand
AGTTTATTGTCATAATGCAATAGTAGGAAAATTCCTACTATTATGCAAAAAAACGATGCTGCAATATTTTCCTGACTTTCTTCTATGCCTGATGGCGTCGGCATCATATAATCGAACGGTTCGGGATATGTCATGGTCACATTGATGGAGTTGTAGCGTAATTATTTTATTTTTATCAACCCCGAGGGCCGTGCCGGGAGCGCAATGAAAGATTTGTTGCTATATTTGAAAAGAATATGGTATCATGTATGTGCCATAGGAAATATTTTTGCATCAGTACATTAAAACAGTAACTGATGAGCAGTAAGAAATTCAGCGCGGTAATCGTTCCGGTGATGCTCTCATTTTTCGCGATGGGCTTCGTGGACCTCGTGGGGACGGCGACGAACTACATCAAGGCGGACTTCGACCTGTCCGACGCCTTCGCCAACCTCTGCACCACGATGGTGTTCTTCTGGTTCCTGATAGTATCCATCCCCACCGGAGCCTTGATGAACAGGATAGGCAGGCGGAAGACCACGCTTCTCAGCCTGGCGGTCACCGCCGTCGCCCTGCTCGTGCCCGTGCTGAACTATTCGGCCGTCTCCATGACAGTCTCCTTCTGCCTGCTCGGGATAGGCAATGCCATAATGCAGGTGTCGCTCAACCCCCTCGTAGTCAACATCGTTTCGGGCGACAGGCTGGCGAGCACCATGACCTTCGGTCAGTTCGTCAAGGCCATATGTTCGTTCATAGCTCCGCTGGTCGCCAGCTGGGGAGCGGTGCAGTTCGACAACTGGCGCGTGATGTTCCCCATCTTCATGGCGGTGGCTGTGATAGCCGTTGTGAGCCTCGGGCTAACGAACATTCGTGAGGGGGAATACAACGGAACCGGAGGTTTCAAGGCCAGCTTCTCGCTGCTCGGCTCGCAGCTCGGGGCTGTGGCCGTAATGTCTGCCGGAGTGGTCTATTTGCTCTGCATGTACATGGCGTTGAGAAAATCATACAACTGATTATATGAAAGCACATTTTGTCGTCGGACTGGGAGAAATACTCTGGGACATGCTGCCGTCCGGCAAGAAACTGGGCGGTGCTCCCGCTAATTTTGCATATCATGTGTCCGCCTTCGGTCTTGACGGAATCGCGTTGAGCGCAATCGGCTGCGACGAGCTCGGCCGGGAGATTGAGGAGGCGCTGGATTCCGTCCGGCTGGCCAGCTCCCTTCAGAAAAATGACAGGCCCACGAGCACCGTGCAGGTCAGCCTGAGCGGAGCCGGAATCCCCGAATACAACATCGTCGAAGGCGTCGCCTGGGACGCTCTGAAGTTCGATGACGCTTTCGCGCGCATCGCCGCCGAATGCTCGTGTGTGTGCTTCGGCACTCTCGCCCAGCGCAGCCGCGCCTCACGGGAGTGTATACAGGCCTTCCTTGACGCGATGCCGGCAGGCTCGCTCAAGGTCTATGACATAAACCTCAGGCAGAATTACTACTCGGAGGATCTCATACGCGAGTCGATTGCAAAGGCGGACATGCTCAAGCTCAACGATGACGAGCTCGGGATTGTGTCTGGAATGTTCGGATTCGGAGACATGGAGCCGGTCGAAGCATGCAGGCGACTGCTTGCCGAAGGCGGTCTCAGGGCAGTGATCCTGACCTGCGGTACGGCGGGCAGCCATGTGGTCACCGCGGACAGGGTCCTGTTCCATAAGACTCCCAAGGTCGACGTGGTCGACACCGTGGGTGCCGGCGATTCGTTCACCGCCGCCTTCTGCGCCGCCCTGCTGAAGGGCCGTGACCTTGAGACGGCGCATGACGCGGCTGTCAGGGTGTCCGCATTCGTCTGTACGCGGGAAGGTGCCATGCCCGAGCTTCCGGAAGAGTTGAAAAATCTGTTCTGAAGGTTCAGAACAGATCCAGGTTCCTGCTGTTCTTCAGCAGGGAGATGTTCGTGTGGTACCGGTCTTCCGTGAAGTCGTGGTACCTTGGCGGCTCGACCTGCACGGCCGCGTCCGAAGGGAGGCTTATGGTGACTTCACGGCCGCCTTCAGCCATTTTCCTGTCGCGGGACAAAACGACGGGGGAGAGCGTGAGCACTCCGTCCGTATATGCGCTGAACGCCGGCTTCAGACCCTTCCGGCTGAAATTCACGGTGCTCTCCTCCATCCGGATGTCCGTGATGTCAGGGTCCCGGCGGATTCTGATCTTCGGGTAGACATACACTTCGTCTCCTCTGATCATGAAGAGTTCGTAGCTGTCCTCGTCGGCATCGACGTAGATGTAGTCGTAGTCCATGTCCGAATTCTCCATCTTCAGACGCAGAGCTTCTCCGTCCGGCAGGACGACGGAGGTCGAGGCGTACTGTCTTTCGCCGCTGTCGAGCTCTACGGCCGTCTTCGTGCCCATGTAGGCGAGCGTGCCCAGCCCTGCTATCCAGAGCAGCAGGAGTATGAGTCCGGGTTTCCAGCGCGGCGCCTTCAGGTTGAACGCCATGAGGATTCCGCTGTAGAGCAGTGCGGCGAAGGGGATGCCGAGCGTGACCATGATCGCGGCGATGCACAGGCTGACGGATCCGGGACCTGCCAGCGACGAAATCAGCGTGCCTGCGCTGACCGGCATGAAAGCCGAGCTCCCGACGAATGTGACGGTGAGCGCGAGCAGTGCAGCGCAGGAGACAATTATGAATACCGTCCCGAGTATCGCTCCGACGGCTCGCATCGCTCCGTGGAACAGGCCGTGGTGGTTTTCGGCGAATTTTCTTGCGGTGTCGCCGATTTCGTCGGCGTTCTTCCCGACATTCTCCATGATGCTTTCTATCGTGTTCTTCTCGCCGCGCATCTGGTAGCGCTGCCTTACGGTCCTGGCCTCCGGGATCGCAAGCCAGAGCGCGAGGTATGCGACTACCGGAATCCAGAATGCCGTCCGTGCGGGCGTCATCGTGAAGAACAGGAGGATGACCACGGCCAGCAGGCGGAACAGCAGGGGATCCTTGTCGAAGTAGGCGGCGATTCCTGAGCATACGCCTCCGAGCACCTTGTCGTACGGGTTGCGGTAGAGTTTCCTGGCTTTCTTCCTCTCTCCGGCGCCCTCTTCGCTTGAGCCGCCGTCTTCCGCCTGCTTGTCTCCGTCGGAGTTCTTGTACGCGTCAATGTCTTTCACCGAACCCAGGGTGTCGCAGGCCTCTCTGACCATGGCGGGTGAGACCACGCCGGAAGGTCCGCATTTCTCGAGCAGCAGCTCCGCGATGCGCACTTCTATCTCCTCCATTATCTCTTTTCCGGAAGGGTTGCCGGCAAAATGGTTTTCGAGAGAGTCGAGATATTCCTTCAGCTGCCTGAAGGCTTCATCTTCGAGGGTGAACGCTGTCCTGCCTATACTGGCTTTCACTACGGGTTTCATATCTGTCCGTTCTTGATTTTTTCTATTGTGCTGACGATTTCGCCCCATGCGGAATCCATCTCCTGGAGCTGGGCGCGCCCTCTGTCGGTGATGGAGTAGTATTTTCGCGGCGGCCCCTGGGGCGACTCCTCCCAGCGGTAGGTCAGGAGGCCCTGGTTCTTCTGGCGTATCAGCAGAGGGTAGAGCGTGCCTTCGACCACTATCATGTCGGCCTTCTTGAGTTCGGCTATCAAAGAAGACGGGTATTCGTCTTTTTTGCTTAGAATCAGCAGTATGCAATACTCCAGCATGCCCTTGCGCATCTGGGACTTCACATTCTCCACATTAATCTTTTCCATGGGCATGCTATTTTGAGACCGTGAAGCGCCTCAGGTTCCCGGCTGTCGGTGGCAGTCCCTGAAGCTCGCATTTCTGGACCGGAGTGACTGCGAGGGGTGCGATGAGCCACAGGATTATGTATGCCCACAGTCCGCTCGTGCCGCAGAAGATCAGAATCACCGCGATGACTCTTACGAGAAGCACGTCGATGTTGAAGTATTTGGCTATGCCGCTGCATACGCCGCCGATTTTCCTGTCGTCGCTGTCGCGGTAGAAGCGGTGGACAGGACGTTCCGGAGCCCGTCCGGCGCCGGCTCCCTCGGGATCGCTACCGTCCGGCATGCCGAGCTGGCCTATGACTTTCTTCACGAGGTCGGTGTCGACTACATAGTTGGGCGCGACGGCCGCTTCCGTGAAGAGCTCGGCAATGCGCTCCTCGATCTCGACCATCACGTCGTCGGCCTGCGACGCAGGTTCGATCTTGGAACGGAATCTTTCGAGCCACGAGTCCAGAATGGCATAGGCTTCGTTGCTGATGGTGAAATTTCTGCCGCCTATGGCGACGTTGGAGATCATTTTCATATTATAGGGTCATTACTTTCCTGTGCAAAGATATAAATATTTTATAGTATTATGCAATACAAGGTACTAAATTTTCTGCAATTCTTTTTCCGCGTCCGTCTTGCGGCATGTCTGCATGCTCGAGGATATTTTTAGTATATTAGCGGTTTGGAATGAGCTGCGGGGCTTTGCCTCCGGAGTCTGTCCGACTGATTCAAAATAAATTCTATGTACAGAATATTGACCAAGGAGATGCTGACTCCGACCATCTGCCGGATGAAGCTGGAGGCTCCTCTGCTTGCCGCCTCGGCCCGCCCGGGACAGTTTCTGATGGTCCGCGCCGACGAGAAGGGCGAGAGGGTTCCGCTGACTATCAGCGACTACGACGCGGATGAAGGCAGCGTCACAATAGTCACCCAGGAGATAGGTGTCTCGACCGTGGACATAGTGGCCCATGAGGCCGGAGAATTCTTCAGCGATGTCACGGGCCCGTTGGGCATGCCGTCGGAATTCACCGAGATGCCTGCTGACAGGCTTGCTGCGCAGCGTTATATATTCATCGCCGGAGGTGTCGGAACGGCTCCGGTGTATCCGCAGGCGAAATGGCTGCATTCCCGCGGTGTTCCGGTCGACGTGATCATAGGTGCGAAGACGGCCGGTCTGCTGATTTACAAGGAGGAGATGGCTGAAGTGTGCGACAATCTCTTCGTCTGCACCGACGACGGCTCCGAAGGCTTCCACGGCATGGTCACAGCCCTGCTGGAGAAGCTGGTGAAGGAGGACGGCCGCAGCTATACGCAGGCTGTCGCGATAGGTCCGATGATAATGATGAAGTTTACGACGCTTACGGCGAAGAGGCTGGGGCTCCCCATAATCGTGAGTCTCAACACGCTGATGGTCGACGGTACCGGGATGTGCGGCGCCTGCCGTGTCACCGTGGGCGGAAGGACGAGGTTCGCCTGCGTCGAGGGACCCGAATTCGACGGCTACGAGGTGGATTTCGACGAGGCCATGCGCCGTCAGGGGCAGTACCGCAGGGAAGAGAAGGAAGAAATGGAAGAACATGAATGCAAAATAGGGAGGGACAGGTGATGGCAAACAGAATTCCGAGAGTCCCGGTCCGCGAGCAGGACCCCAAGGTCCGCGCGACCAATTTCGATGAAGTGAGCTACGGCTACAGCGAGGAGGAGGCGTTTCTTGAAGCCACCCGCTGCCTGCATTGCAAGAATCCGCGTTGCGTGGCCGCCTGCCCCGTGAATCTCCAGATTCCCGATTTCATAGCGAAGCTGGCGGAGAAGGATGTACGCGGCGCTGCCGAAGTCATCGCCCGTGATTCGTCCCTTCCCGCTGTTTGCGGCCGTGTATGCCCCCAGGAGACCCAGTGCGAGGGAAGCTGCATTCTCGGAGTCAAGGGCGAGCCGGTCGCGATAGGCAAGCTGGAGCGTTTCGTCGCCGACTGGACCCGCGAGCATGGAGGCTCTGCGGAGGAATCGGTGAAGGCCGCCCCGAACGGAAAGAAGGTCGCGATAGTCGGTTCCGGCCCCGCCGGTCTGGCCTGCGCCTGCGACCTTGCCAAACTTGGTTACGACGTTACGATTTTCGAAGCCCTGCACAAGCCCGGCGGAGTACTGGTCTACGGCATTCCTGAGTTCAGGCTTCCGAAGGAGAAGGTGCTCGCCCGCGAGATCGAGGATGTGCAGAAGCTCGGCGTGAAGATAGAGACCAACGTGATAGTCGGCCGCACCGTGACTGTCGACCAATTGTTCGACGAAAAGGGCTTCTCGGCCGTGTTCATCGGCACGGGTGCGGGGACTCCGAAGTTCATGGGCATCCCCGGCGAGAATCTCTGCGGCGTGTTCTCGGCCAACGAGTTCCTGACCCGCAACAATCTGATGAACGCCTACCGCAAGGATTATCTGACTCCCATCCATGTGGGCCGCCGCACCTGCGTGGTCGGCGGAGGCAACGTGGCCATGGATGCCGCACGCACTGCCCTTCGTCTGGGTTCGGAGGTGCATATTGTCTACCGCCGCACCGAGGCCGAGCTGCCTGCGCGGCGTGAGGAGGTGCATCATGCCGCCGAGGAGGGGATAGTGTTCAACATGCTGACCAATCCCGTGGAGGTGCTCGGGGACGAGAACGGCTGGGTCAGGGGGCTCAGGTGCATCAGGATGGAGCTCGGCGAACCTGACGAGAGCGGACGCCGCAGGCCCGTGCCAGTGGAGGGCTCCGAGTTCGATATAGAGGCCGATACCGTTATCATGGCTCTCGGCACTTCGTCCAATCCTCTGATTCCCAATACGACCCGCGGGCTTGAGACTACGAGACGCGGCTGTCTGGTGACTGATGAGAGCGGAGCCACGACTCGTCCGGGCGTGTTTGCCGGCGGTGATGCCGTGACAGGAGCGGCCACCGTGATTCTTGCGATGGGCGCGGGCCGCACCGCCGCCAGGGCGATTGACGAATATCTTAGAAGATAGTTTCTTTCTTGAGGGCGGCGTATCCGCTCCCGGGAGGTTCCGCTGCGCTCCATCGATGCTGCGCAGCGTCCGCTCACTGCCGCGGACGGCAAGCCTCCCGGGAGCGGATACGCCGACCTCGTCCATGAAATATTCAAGACTATGGCGTTTTCACGGTTGCGGAGGTGCTGCCTTCTGACAGGCTGGCCGCCCACGGCCGTGAGTGGGTGCCGCAAAGCGGCGGGATGGAGCGTAGCGGAACCTGTCAGAAGGCTGCACCTCCGCAACCGCCGCAGTAGCGACAGATGAAAGTTTATTTTTCAGAAGCTTCTCCGTCTGAATTCCTGTCGCTCTTTGAAGGCGTTTCCGCAGTCCGTTGAGCCGGCTCGCTCAGTACGGCCGCCGCGGCAGGCTTCGGGGAATCCGCCGTGGCCGCCGGACTGTCAGCCGCAGGTGCAGGCGCCGGTTCGTCCGACAGATACTCCTTCCGGAACATGTCCACGAACAGCAGGAACAGCGACACAAGCAGCGGTCCGAAGATGATTCCGATGAATCCGAACAGCGACAGACCCACTATCACGCCGAAAATCGTGATCAGCGGGTGTGTGTTCGCCATCTTCTTCTGAAGTACGAAGCGCAGCAGATTGTCGCTCTGCGAGATGAATATGGCGCTGAACGCCAGCAACCCTATCGCCTGGCCCCATTGCCCCAGCACCATGAAATAGATGCCCAGCGGCACCCATACCACCATGGTGCCGACGATAGGCACGATGGAGCAGAAGCCCGTCGCGATCGCCGCGAGCCCGGCGTTCGGCACATTGAATATCAGATAGCCAATCAGGGCTATGATTCCCTGGAGTATCGCCACGAGAGGAATTCCTATCGCGTTGGACTTGACCATCAGGTTGATCCTGTCCATGGTCTCTTTCTTGTTGATGTTCTTCATCGGGATGACGGAGGTGAGATACTGCTCCCATTTCCTGCCTCCGTTGAGCAGGAAGAACAGCAGCAGAAGCGCCACGAGCAGATTGATGAAGAAGCTGCCGATGCCTCCCAGAACCGACTGCCCCAGCGCGGTGAGCTTGCCTGCGACGAAGCTGACAGACTCCTGGGACACGATGTCGATGCCGAATTTCTTCTCTATTATGTCGAACATCTGCGTGGCGGGCGCGATGATGTCGTTGACGTTCCACTCCGCCTGCTGGATTTTGTCGACTACGAACCAGACTATCAGCGTCAGCGGAACAGCTATGAAGAGTATCACCGCGATCACCATGATCACGGTCGCGAGAGTCGGCTTTCCGAGCTTCCGCGCCAGGCGGAAGGTGGGCCGGCGGAGCAGTATGTATAGTGTGAGGGCGCAGAGCACGCCGCTGATGTAGGGCTGGGCCTGGCGGAAGAGCACCAGTCCGAGGCCGACTATCAATATTATCAGGGTGTATTTCCAGATTCTTTCCCTGCTGCTGTTGATCATGTTGACAGATATATGTGTTTTTGCAAAAATAGACATTTTCCCGTGTTTTGCCGGCGAATCGGCGTATCTTTGCAGGACCATGACAGCAGACAAAATCAAGGTCCGTGGAGCCAGAGTCCACAATCTCAAGAATATAGATGTAGATGTCCCTCTCGGGAAGAAGGTTGCGATCGCAGGGGTGTCAGGCTCCGGGAAGAGCTCTCTGGCGCTCGGGGTGCTGTATGCGGAAGGCTCGCGCCGCTATCTCGAATCGCTGTCGACCTATACACGGCGGCGCATGACCACCGCGACCCACGCCCAGGTCGACAATGTCGAGCATGTGCCTGCGGCTATCGCACTGCACCAGCGTCCCGGCGTGCCGAATATCCGCAGTACCTTCGGAACTGCTACGGAACTGCTCAACCATCTGCGGCTGATGTTCTCGCGTCTCGGAAGCCATCTCTGCCCGAACGGACACCGTCAGCAGCCTTCGATGGACACGGCCCGGATGACCGAGCTGCACTGTCCGGAATGTGGCGCCGTGGTGGAGCTGCCAGGCGCCGAGTCGTTCGCGTTCAACAGCGACGGCGCGTGCCCTTATTGCGAAGGCACCGGTGTGATGCGCGTCCCGGACGAGTCCACCTATGTCTCCGATCCTTCGCTGACCATCGAGCAGGGGGCTGTCGCTCCCTGGAACACGCTGATGTGGTCGCTGATGGTGGATGTCTGCCGCGCGATGGGAGTGCGCACCGACGTGCCTTTCCGCGAGCTGTCCCCGGAGGAGAAGGAGATAGTCTTTCACGGCCCCATGGTCAAGAAGCACATACTTTACCGCCCGAAGAACGGCGAGATGGCCACCGAACTGGACTTCACCTACTACAGCGCCGAGAACACCGTGCTGAACGCCCTTTCGAAGGTCAAGGACGAGAAGGGTCTCGCAAGGGTCGCAAGGTTCCTCAAGACCGATGTCTGCCCTCACTGCCACGGCTCGCGTCTCAACGACAAGGCGCTCTCCACGCTGCTCTGCGGAAAGAATCTCGCCGAGGCTTCCGCGATGACCCTCGACGAGCTCATCACCTGGGTGAACACAATCCCGTCGCAGCTTCCCGAGGAGATGCGCCCCATGGCGAAGGATATGGTAGGGGAGTTCAACGGAGTCGCCGCACGGCTCGTGGAACTCGGCCTCGGCTATCTGAGCCTCGACCGTTCGGCAGCCACCCTGTCGACCGGCGAACGCCAGCGCGTGCAGTTCTCCAGAGCGGTGCGCAACAAGACCACGGGCATACTCTATGTGCTTGACGAGCCTTCGATAGGCATGCATCCCGCGAACCTCAGGGGCCTGCTCGGGGTCATGGACGACCTGGTCGCGGACGGCAATTCCGTGGTCATGGTGGATCACGACACCCAGGTGCTCAGGCATGCCGACTATATGATAGAACTCGGGCCCAAGGCGGGAAAAGAGGGCGGCAATCTGATAGCTGAAGGCAGCATCGCTGAAATCGAGGCCAATTCGGATTCGAAAATAGGCGCGTACCTGTCAGGAGAGAAGGAAATCCGCGTCAGGGAGCATGCGGAAGACATTTTCGGCAATGGCCGCATCCGCCTTTCGACCAATGCGATACATACGGTGCAGCCGCTCGAAGTCGATATCCCCAAGGGGCGCATGACGGTAGTCACCGGCGTTTCCGGTTCAGGCAAGACGACCATGGTGCTGGAATGCCTGCTTCCCGCGCTGCAGGCGAGAATAAACGGTGTGACGCTGCCTGATTCGGTCAGGGCGGTGGAGGCGGAGGGCATAAACCGCGCGAACCTCATAGACGCGACTCCGATAGGCGTCAACGTGCGCTCGACTGTCGCCACCTACGCCGACGTGCACGACTATTTGCGCAAGATTTTCGCCGCGAGCCCCGAGGCTAAGGCGCTGGGTTACAAGGCCGGCGATTTCAGCTACAACACCGGAAGCCTGCGCTGCGCCGAATGCGACGGCACCGGGCAGATATCGCTCGACATGCAGTTCCTGCCGGATGTGGAGATCGTATGCCCGGTCTGTCACGGCTCCCGCTATTCCAAGGAGGCTCTTTCCGTGCACCAGCACGGCTTCACCCTGCCGCAGATCATGTCCATGACTGTAGACGAGGCGGTAGAGCAGCTTACGGCGTTCAAAGGGGCGCTGCCAAAGTTGAAGACCCTTCAGGATCTCGGTCTCGGCTATCTTACTCTGGGCGAGGCGACACCGGCGCTTTCAGGAGGGGAGGCCCAGAGGCTCAAGCTCGCTTCCGAGATAGGCCGCAGGCAGGACGACGCGGTGTTCGTGTTCGACGAGCCGACCATCGGGTTGCACCCCAGCGACGTGAAGGTGCTGCTCGGTGTGTTCCAGCAGCTGCTCGACGGTGGCGCCACGGTCATAGTGATCGAGCATGACCTCGACGTGATCCGCAACGCCGACTATGTCATCGACATGGGCCCGGGCGGGGGTTATGCCGGCGGCCGCATAGTCGCCTGCGGCACACCCGAAGAAATCTCCCGCTGCCCCGAGAGCCGGACGGGAGAGTTCCTGCGTTAGATGAGTCGTGGCGGGGCTTCCGTTGCGGCGGATTTGCAGTCCGTCCCGCCCTGCCGTGGCCTTGCGCCAGTCCGGCTACAGCGAGGCCATGATTTCCAGAGCCTGCTTGGCGGTCATAGCCGGCAGGCCGCACATCGAGCATACCATTTTCCACAGAGCCATTTCGGTCTCGTTTATGTCCTGGTCGATGCACATGATTGATCCCAGATAGGCGGCGACATAGGTCTTCTGTTCGTCGTCCATCCTGGCGATGAGCGAGAGGGCGGTCGCCGCATCCATCTCGTCCGCCATCTTGAAAATATTGTCCGCCACGCCCGGGTCATCGATGCCGAATCTCCGAAGTTCGTTCACGATGACGGACAGTTCGGTCTTCTCGACCTTGTCGTCGGCCATGGCCATCGCCTTGGCTACATACATGATGGCTACAAATTCATTTGCAGAGAAAGTCATGTCATGTTCCTCCTTTCCCATCCAGCTCCGGAATGGAATTTAATGTTGACCGTGAAAGCGTGGAGCTGCCCCGTGCGGAGGTGAACACGGGAGACGCTTTCATTCTATATGCCGTTGTTCCGGCAACAGTCTAAAGATATTGATTATATCTCATTCCCGCAAAAGAAAAGCGGTTCCTTCCGGCGGTTTCTCCCATCAGCTTTTCCTCGCACTTCGTTTCGCTGACTTCTGCCGCCAGCTTTTCCTCGCAGCTCCTTCCGCACTTCTTACGTCGGCTTTTCGTCGCAGCTCCTTCCGCCGACTTTTCGTCGCAGCTCCTTCCTCCGACCTGGGAGCAATATATTCTGAAAAAATGCCCCTGCAGGCCCGTGGAAAGCCGATTTTCTGAAACCTAATGCTCCCAAGTCGCCTCGAAAGCACCGACTTGGGAGCACATGAGAATTGTAAGTAGCTTATATACGGATGTTTGCGCGAATGGCTCGCTCCCGGGTAATTTCATCTGCCGCAACATGGCGGCTCCGCGCATTCGGCTGACTGTCGGTATAGCTGATGAAGCCGTCTGGAGAACCCTCGCCCGTGATTCCGATGAATTGCAAATCCACCGCAACGATGTGCAGATTGCAAATCTGCAGCAACGGCCAATGCGGATGCTGCATTCCAGATAATTTCCAAATACAAGAAAAGCAGTCGCCCGTAGGCAACTGCTTGACATTCAGAGTGATTCCGGCGCGATTCGAACGCGCGACCCACAGCTTAGAAGGCTGTTGCTCTATCC
>DVLC01000084.1 GCA_018715685.1 Candidatus Cryptobacteroides merdipullorum | reverse complement strand
TGTAGAAGTTTTGACTATTACGAGATGGATGTAGTGGCATATTGCCATAATTAATATGACTGTTCTCAGACGGATTTCGTTCTGGTTCCCGCTCCTTCTCGCGGTGTCATGCGGAAGGTCCGGCCTTGTCGACAATGTGCCGGCGGAATATGTCGTGCCGGAAAAGACCGTATCGCTTGATCCGGAGTTCCGCTTTGCCGCTGCGGAAGTTCTCCGCTGCTGCGGGATCCAGTTGGTCGGGGATTCGCTTCTAGTCCTCCAGGACCGTCCCAGCGAGGACAGTCCCTGGTATTTCAAGGCCTACTCCACCGTATCTTTTGATTATATCGGATCCTTCGTGCGTTACGGCAGGGGGCCGGGAGAAATGCTGTCTCCGCATATTGCCAAAATTTCGTCGGGAGGCAGCTGTCTTGTACTGAACGATAATCCTTTGGGAAAGGCCTATATGGTGGATGTCCCCGGTTCCATAGCCTCAAAAAAGATGTCTGTCATGCGTACAATGGCTCTCCCTGCTGGTGTCGTCGACTGGATTCCTTCGTCCGGCCCTGTGCAATTCGCTCTCTTGTCCGAAAACGGGAAAACGGTTTTCCGTACGTTTGGCGACGACGGTGTCCTGAACACTTTCCGTACGGACGATTCGGTTGACGGTGAACGTTATGTAACCTGGATGAGCTCTTTTCTTGCAAGCGGCGGAAACAACGGAAAAGTTGCCGTGGCCATGATATTCTTTCCGCTGGTCAATATATTCGACACTGTCGGCGGCCATGTTCGCACAATTGTCACGGACAGGAACTTCAGGGGTTGCTCGCCGGAGAACGGGGGTCTTGTCGACATGAACTCAGTCCAGTATCATGAAGGAATCTCGGCCAGTTCCGAATATGTTTTTGCAACATACAAGGAGCTTCCGCTGGGCCGGCTCAATGATGCCGGAGAAGGTTCCTCAATCCATGTCTTTGACTGGGACGGCAATTTCATCTGCGAGGTCAGGGTCGCTGAAAATATAGGCGACATCGCTTATGACAGCAGATCCGGCCGTATGTACTGCATCGACAAGTCCGGAGAGGGAGGGGTGGTGTGCTATGACCTCGGCGGCGTGCTACCGTCCGAAGGGAGCCGGCGCTGATCCTCCTCGATAAGTTCAAGCAGCCTGCCGATGGCTTCGGAGTCCGGGACATGGCGCAGCACCGGCTGTCCCTTGCGGTAGATGGCCACCTTGCCGCCGCCCTCTCCGACATAGCCCCAGTCGGCGTCGGCCATCTCGCCGGGACCGTTGACTATGCAACCCATGACCGCGATGACAACTCCCTTGAGGTGCGAGGTGCGTGCCTTGACTTCGGCGAAGGTCTTCTGCAGGTCGTACATCGTGCGGCCGCAGCCGGGGCAGGCGATGTACTCGGCCTTGTAGAAACGGCGTCTGGCGGCCTGCATTATCTCGTTCGTAAGATATTCCGAAACTCCTGCGGAAGACGGGATCTCGTCGATTTCCCTCTTGAGCAGTTTCGGCCCCCATTCTATAGCGGCATCAAGCATTGCGTCGCCCTTTCTGCCCTCTGCGAGGTAACGGGCTACCGGAAGCTCATTCTCGGGCGGCTCGGTCAGGGACACCCTTATAGTGTCGCCTATTCCTTCCTGAAGCAGGGCGGCAATGCCTATGCAGGACTTGATGCGTCCGCTGTCGCCGCCTCCCGCCTCGGTCACGCCGAGATGCAGGGGAAAGACGCAGCCCTCCTTCCGCATCATCCCTACAAGCTCCCGGTATGCCTGGGTCATGACCACCGTGTTGCTGGCCTTGAGCGAGACGACCACGTTCATGAAATCGCTGTCCATGCACATCCTGACCCATTCCATGGCCGCTGTGGCCATCGCGAAGGGCGTGTTGCCGTACTGTTCGGTGATATACTTGCCGAGCGAGCCGTGGTTCAGGCCGATGCGTATCGCGGTGCCGTTGTCGCGGCATACCTCTATGAGTCTTGAGAACTGGGCGCGGGCCTTGTCGTGGTCCGCGTGGAAGTTGCCGGGATTGATCCTGACCTTCTCGACCTCGGGGGCCACGGCTATCGCGGTTTCGGACGAGAAATGTATGTCTGCGGACAGCGGGACTTTGCAGCCCGAGGCCCTGAGCCTGCCGCGTATCTCCCTGATATGCGCCACGTCGTTGAGGCCGGGTACCGTGATGCGTATGAGCTGCGCTCCTGCCGCGGCCAGCCTGAGACACTGGGCCACAGTGGCCTCGACATCTGAAGTGTGTGTGTCGCACATCGTCTGTACGACTATCGGTGAGTCTCCGCCGATGACCAGAGAATCACCTATCCTTACCGGAATTGTCCTGAGTCGTTCCATAAACCGTATTGTAGGCTTCCTGCCTTATCTGTCTTCTTGTCCTGCCGCTGCGTTTCGTGAGCTGGAAATGCAGTCCGACCGTGGCTATTATGTCCATAGGGTAGGCGTAGTTGTAGTAGTAGCGGCTGGCGTAGTCGGGCTCGTAGAGCGTGGACCATGACCAGCGCAGCATGCAGTTGAAGTGAATCTCCACCGGATCGAACATGAATCCGAATCCGACGCCTCCCAGAAATCCGTATTCTATCTGGTTCTCGTAGGGTCTGAATGAATTGCTCCACTGGGGGTCCAGGTTGGGGCCTGTCCTTGTGATGCTCTGCCTCCATCCACCGTAGATTCCCGCGTTGGCCATGACCTTGAACGGTTCGGAGTCTATGTGTATCTGGGCCATCACCGGCACCTCGAACACCTTTATCGAGCACCAGGTGGCCCCGTCCACGTCATTTATCTCCCCGGTCTCCTTGTCCGCTTCGAACGCGAAACCCTCGTTGCCCATGGCCACTCCCGCGGAGAAGGCGAAGAGGGGCAGGATGTCGAACATCTTGCAGTGCTTCGTATACATGACGGACACATAGTTGGGGGCGAACACATAGAGCCTGTTGTGCTTTGAGGGGCTGAAGTACATGTTGGAGAAGGTCACTCCGTAGTTGACCCCTATCATCGAGTAGTCGTTGATCAGCCCGGGTTTTCCGCTGTCGACCGTTACACTGTCCTCCTGGGCTGCGGAGAGCAGGGGGAACAGCGTCAGAATCGTCAGGAGTATCAGGAATTTCTTCATTCGATGTCAGTCTTTGAACATTTCGGAGATGTTGATCGTCTGCGAGAGCTCGGAAGATGCCGGGATGTCGATGAACTGCTCGCCGTCTATTTCATAGAACATCACTTTCTCGGGCTGGCGCCGTTCGAGAACCGAACCCGTGTCCACGAAGGAGTTGCGGTTGGCGTCCTCGGTGATCCTGAGGCAGTAGCGGCCCTCCTTGAGGTAGGGGAAACTGAGAGTGGCGTCGGCGTCTATCACATAGTTGCGCAGACTCTTGTTCATTTTCTCGTCGAGAAGGTCGATGATTATCTTCCTGTCCACCCCGGTGAAGTCGACAATCATCGTGCTGAGCTTGTCGTCGCTGGGCAGGCTGCACTTGACCTCGGAGCTGTCGGAGTAGAATCCGTTGATGTCGCGGAAGGCCCTGTGGGGGATCTTGAGCCTGTATTCGTAGCCTGTCTGGAGCTTCTCGTCGGGAATTATGAAATATTTCCTGAGGTTCAGGCTGTCGCGCACCACATGGAAAGTGGAGGTGTCGACAGTCTGCCGCGGCGTCACGTAGCTGAATATCAGCGAGTCGAAATTCTCGTATATGATGGGATACTTGAACTCGATTATGTATCCGGTCTGCTCTATGGTCTCGGGTGCGGCCGTGAGCGTGAAATTGCAGGTGGTGTCCTCCTGGGTGATGTCCCGCCTCGTCCTCTTTGAATAAGTGCGCTTCTCGTTGTCCATGGGAAGCCGTAACTCCTCCACTGTCGGCTTCAGCACTCCGGTCGAGTCGGTCTTGTAGTAGTCGACCGAAATCTTCATCGTATCGGGCGCGGCGCGTCTGCTGTTGATCCAGAGTTCGAGACTGTCGCGCTGGAGGTTGAACTGGCTGATGATCTGATCCTGACGGAAATTGTTGATGCTGATGGAGTTGATTCTGGCGTTCTGGGCCATGAAAGTGATGTAGGCGGACCGTTCGGCCGTGCGCTCTCTGTTCACGAGCAGCTGCTTTGACGGAATCTCCCGGAAGAGATTGATGTCATACTCGCTATGGCGGGCGAGGCATGCCAGAGTGTCGAGCATGTCGTACCTGAGCATCTCGCGGGTGGTGTCCGAAGCCGTCATGACCGGTCTTACTGCGGAGTCGCAGAAACCTACGAGCTCCGTCTCGGGGTTCAGGATATTGTCGTTGTTGGCGTCCTTGATCGCGTAGAGCCGGTAAAGCGTGTCCTGGATGAAAGGCAGCACGAAGAAGCCCCAGTCATCGGTCTTCGCGACCGCATAGGGGAGGGTCTTGAACACGGCGGAGTCACTGAAGTCCTTGTGCAGCAGCACTGTGGCCCCCTTTATCGGAGCGAGGGTGTTGCAGTCGCGCACGGTGCCCGTGATCATCATGGAGTCTATCTTGTCTCCTGTGGAGAAGGCGTAGGAGTACCCGGCGAACATGTTGCCTTCGTTGGCGTCGGCTATCGCGTCGGTGAAGCTTATCGTGTAGGTGGTGTTCGGCCTGAGGTCCTCCTCGAAGCTGACCACGAGGTTCCTGCCCCTGAGCCTGGCGACCGGCCTTTTCTGCTGGGGAGGGGACAGCACGATGTTCGCTGCGTTCTTGATCGACACGTACTCGCTGAATCCGAACACGAAACTGGCTCCTTTGAGCGGCACATTGGTGCTTCCCGGGAGGGGATTGATCGCGACGATGTACGGCGGTATGGTGTCCTTGTCGCCTCCTGAAGGCGCTTCAGTGGTGTTCGCGCAGGAGTTCATGAACATCAGCGGCCCCAGTATGGCGCATACGACTATTATCAGAGGAATGAATTTCTTCATGTCAGATGTCGGTTCTGACGACATCCTGTATGCCGTCGATTTGTTTGAGTCCGTCGGCCATCTTCGTGAGGACGCGCTTGTCGTGCACGAGCAGCTCGATGAAACCTTCGAACACTCCGCCTTCGGTAGTGAGGTGCAGCTTGCGCATGTTGATGCCCAGAGTCTTGGATATGAAGCCGGAAATCTCGTTGAGCAGCCCGACCCTGTCTATGCCCTTCAGCGATATGCGCACCGGGTATTCCCGGTCGAACGCCGACCACTGGGGCACCACCATGCGGTTGCCGTAGCGGCTTGCGAGCCTTTCGGCGACCGGACATGACTTCTTGTGCACTATGATGGTGTGGTCGTCGATGAAGAAGCCTATCAGCGGCTCACCGGGGATGGGGTTGCAGCATTCGGCAATCTTGTAGCTGATGTTGTCGGCGCTTCCGGCCTTGAGCACATATTTCTTGTTCTTCCCGCCGGTGGACATCTTGTCCTCGTCGATGATGGTCTGGAACTGGTCCTGATCGAGTATTCCGAGTCCGACGCGGAAGTAGAACTCCTCCACCTCCTTGAGCTGGCAGTAGTCCATGAAGCGGCCGAGCAGCCTGTCGCTGTACTTGTGCCCCATGAGCTTGAGCCTTTCCGCGAAGATCTTCCGCCCTTCCTTGGCTATTCTGTCCTTGTCTGCGCGGAAATATTCTATGACCTTTGACTTCGCGGTGCGGGTCTGGAGGAACTGGAGCCATTCCATCTTCGGCGTGGCGTTGGCCGCTGTGATGATCTCGACCTGGTCTCCGGACTTGAGCGGGGACGAGAGCGGCACGAGCTTCATGTTGACCTTCGCCGCGATCGCGCTGTTGCCGATGTGGGTGTGGATCATGTAGGCGAAATCGAGGGCCGTCGCGCCGTTGACTATGGATTTCTGCTCGCCCTTCGGAGTGAACACCACGATCTCAGTGCTCACGAGGTCCTTGTGTATGATGTCGAGCAGTTCCAGCGCGCTCACGTCGTTGCTGAGCAGTATCTCCTGGATCTGGCCGAGCCACTTGTCGACCTCCGAGTCGTTTTCGGAGACATATCCGTCGTTCTTGTATGCCCAGTGCGCGGCGATTCCCTTCTCGGCGATGTCATCCATGCGGCGCGAGCGTATCTGCACCTCTATCCACACGCCCGCGTGGCTCATCAGCGTGCAGTGCAGTGCCTCGTAGCCGTTGTTCTTCGGCCTGGAGATCCAGTCGCGCCGGCGGCTGAAGTTCTCGCTGTAGAGGTTGGTGATCAGGGAGAAGATGTGGTATGCCTGGCTTTTCTCGTCCTGTTGGCTGTCAGGTGCCGGGTCGAAGACTATCCTGACCGCATACAGGTCGAAGATCTGTTCGAAGGGCACATGCTTCGTGTGCATCTTGTACCATATCGAATAGGGGGTCTTGATGCGCTTCTTGATCGTGAACTTGAATCCGGCGTCGCCGAGCGCCTTGTCTATGGGAGCGATGAAGTCGTCTATATCCTTGTCCCTCGTGGCGATGTTCCTGCTGATGCGCTCGGAGATGTCGCGGTAGTCCTCCGGTTCCTTGTACTTGAGCCAGATGTTCTCCATCTCGGACTTGACTCCGTAGAGTCCGAGCCTGTGGGCCAGGGGAATGAAGATGTACATGGTCTCGGAGAGTATCTTGTCGCGCTTGTGCTCAGGCATGAACTCTATGGTGCGGCAGTTGTGCAGCCGGTCGGCGAGCTTGATCAGCACGACGCGTATGTCGTCGTTGAGCGTGAGCAGAATGCGCTTGAAGTTCTCCGCCTGTAGACTTTCGGTGCTGACCGCGGCGCCCTTCCTGTCCTCGTTGTCGAGCACTGTCTTGATCTTCGTGAGGCCGTCCACGAGAGATGCTATCTTGTCGCCGAAGAGGCTGCGGATGTCATCCACCGTGTAGCCTGTGTCCTCCACGACGTCGTGCAGCAGCGCGGCGCAGATGGACTTGTAGCCGAGGCCGATTTCGCTCACGACAATCTTGGCCACTTCGATCGGATGGAGGATGTACGGCTCGCCCGAGCGCCTGCGGACGTTCTTGTGCGCCTGGTTGGCGAATTCGAAGGATTTCTGCACACAGTCGATCTCCTCCTCGTTCCGGCAGCGGCGCCGCGCGATTTCGAGCAGGGAGGCGTAGGCCTCGTCGATGATCTTGTAATCGTCTCTGGTGAATTCTGAAAAGCTCATTTACTTGTTCTCACTGTCCCATTCGAGGACTTTATATCGGTCAACATTATGGTATCCGTAGCAGAGTTCCGCGCCCAGTATGATTATCTGCCAGCTCAGGTTCAGCCACACGAGAAACAGCGGAATGGCGGCTATGACTCCATAGACGCTGCCCAGCCGTCCCACGAACATCTGGGTTTCGAGGTAAAGATACTGAAAGATTACGAAAAATACAGCCGTGACCGCCGCGGATTTGAGCGCATAGCGGAATTTCACCTTCGCCGCGGGGATGAACTTGTACATCACCGACAGGGTGAGGACGCTCACCGCATAGAACGCCGTGTATCCCAGCAGCTTCGGCAGGAAGCGCAGTTCCGACAGGTCGAGGCCTATGAGGTTGGTTATGTTGGTATAGTACGCTATTCCCGAGCCGAAGAGCAGTATCATGAAGGGCGTCAGTCCGAGGACCAGGATGTAGAAGCCGAAGCGCGTGAACACGTTGCGCGGAATCTTGCGTATGCCCCACACGTTGTTGAACACTCTCTCCACCTGGAACATCATCCACAGCACGGCCCATACGAGGGTCAGCGCCGACGCCAGCCCGAGCCCTCCGCCCTTTGCGGACTCCAGCAGCTCCTCAGCCTTGTTCATCAGTATGTCGATGTATTCCGGGTTGTTGGCGAAGAAGCGGTGCAGTATCTCATAGATCTTGTCCGACAGCCCGAGGTCTCCCGTGACCGCGAAAATGAAAGCGATCAGCGGGATTATGGCGAGGGTCACGAAATAGCTCAGGGCCACGCACTGGAAACCCATGCGGTTCTGCGTGAAAGTGTCTATGGTCACGCGTATGACCTTGATGTGCCTGACAAGAGCGGCATACGCCTTCGAACACGCGGAGGTGTCGACGGTCCATATTCTGTCGGTGAACAGGTCGAATATCTTGTCGGTAGGCTTCATCGGGGTCAGAATAACGAAAGTTCGGTCACTGTGCCGGCTGCGGAACCGTCTTCGGGAAGCATCTTCCGGAAGTCCTCTTCGGAAATCACGGGGATGCCGAGCTTCTCGCACTGCCTGAGCTTCTCGGGGCCGGGCTTGGTTCCTGCGAGCAGGAAGTCCGTCTTTCCGCTTACGGATGAGCCGGCCTTGCCCCCGTGGGCGGCTATCAGCTCCTTCATCGCGTCGCGGCTTATGCTGAAATTGCCTGATATGACTATGGTCTTGCCTTCGAGCGCCGACGACAGGGCGGCTTTCGCGCCTTCGGTAGAAAACTGCAGCCCGGCGGCCCTGAGCCTTGCGATCTCCTCGGTCTGCACCGGGTCATGCATGAAGCCGAAGATGCTTGAGGCTATGACCTCTCCGATGTCGTCCACCTTGAGCAGGTCCTCCATGCCTGCCGCGGCGAGGGCGTCGATGTCGCCGAAATGCCTGGCCACGCTTCTGGCCGTGGCTTCGCCGACATAGCGTATGCCCATCGCGAACAGCACTCTCTCGAACGGCACTTTCTTCGAAGCCTCAAGGCTGTCGAGGAAGCGCTGCGCGGATCTGTCTTTCCAGCCGTCGAGCGAGGTGAGCTGCCACTTGTTGAGCTTGTACAAGTCGGAGGGATTGCGTGCGAGGCCTCTGTCATAGAGCTGCTCCACGGTGACTTCGCCCGCGAGTATGTCCATGGCCCTGCGGCTCGTGAAGTGCAGCAGCCTGCCCTTGATCTGCATGGGGCAGCCGTCCTGATTGGGACAGAACCACCTGGCCTCGTCCTCGCTGCGGACCAGGGGAGTGCCGCAGTCGGGGCAGTTTGCGGGGAATACGGGCCGGGAGGCTCCGGCTTTGCGCTTGGAGAGGTCCACCCCGGTGATCTTTGGGATGATCTCGCCGCCTTTCTCCACGAACACCCAGTCGCCGTCACGTATGTCGAGCTCGGCCATCATGTCGGCGTTGTTGAGCGTAGCCCTCCTGACCACCGTGCCGCTGAGCTGCACCGGTTCGAGATTGGCGACAGGAGTCACTGCGCCGGTGCGTCCGACCTGATAGTCGATCCCAAGCAGCCTGGTACACGCCTGTTCGGCCTTGAACTTGAACGCCACAGCCCATCTCGGGAACTTGGCGGTATAGCCGAGCGTCCTCTGGCAGTCGAGCTCGTTGATTTTTATGACTATTCCGTCGGTCGCGAACGGAAGGAACTTGCGCTGCACGTCCCAGTAGTCGATATATGCACGGATTTCTGAAATGTCGCGGCAGAGCCTGCGCTTGTCCGATACCGGAAGGCCCCAGCGTTCCGCGGCTTCGAGCGCCTCCCAGTGCGAACTGAAGCTTACGGACTCCGCCGGAATATGGTAGAGCGTGCACATGAGCCCCCTGTGGGCTACTTCCTCCGGATCGGCAAGCTTGAGAGAGCCGGAGGCGGCGTTGCGCGGATTGGCGAACGGAGGATCCTCATTGTCCTCACGCTCCCTGTTGAGCGCGTCGAAGGCTTCGTAAGGCATCAGCACCTCGCCGCGTATTTCGAATTCCTCCGGGAAGTCGCCGTGCAGCCGGTGCGGGATGTTGGATATCCTGAGCGCGTTCTCGGTCACATCGTCGCCCAGCACTCCGTCGCCCCGAGTGAGCGCCTGGACCAGACGTCCGCCGCGGTAGGTGAGACAGATCGCCGTGCCGTCGAACTTGAGCTCGCAGCTGTAGCTGAACTTAGCTCCGTCCAGCGCCTTTTCGGCGCGTGCGGTGAAATCTTCTATTTCCGAAATGGAATATGTGTTGCCGAGCGACAGCATCGGGTAGCGGTGCCTGCGCTGGACGAAACCTGTGCGGGCAAGCGGCTCGGCGTTGCCTCCCACCGGGGCGTCAAGGTCCGAACCCACCCTGTGTGAAGGGGAGTCCGGGCTGTCGAATTCGGGAAACTCCGCCTCCAGCCTTTCGAGCTCGTGCATCAGCGAGTCGAACTCGAAATCGGAGATCGCCGGCGCGTTGTCCACATAGTAGCGCCGGCTGTTCTCCTCAAGCGTTCGCCGGAGCTCCTCTATTCTTGTCCTGGCCTGGTTCCTGTCCATGAACTGCAAAGATACGAAGTTGTTCCGTGATCTATCTGACCACGATTTCGCTGCGGTCCGGGCCCGTCGAGATGATTCTCACGGGACAGCCGGTCTCCTTCTCGATGAAGGATATGTATTCCTTGAGCTCGGTCGGGAAATCCTCATATTCGCGCACCTTGCCGATATCGCATTTCCATCCCTTGAAGTCGCGGTATACCGGAGTCAGCTCCTCGCCGCATTCGAAGGGAAACCATTCCGTCTCCCGTCCGCCTATCCTGTAGGAGGTGGCCACTCTGATCGTGTCGAAACTGTTCAACACGTCGGCCTTCATCATTATGAGCTCGGTGACTCCGCTCATCATCACCGCATATTTGAGGGC
Organism: Candidatus Cryptobacteroides merdipullorum; assembly: GCA_018715685.1. Classification (GTDB taxonomy): domain Bacteria; phylum Bacteroidota; class Bacteroidia; order Bacteroidales; family UBA932; genus Cryptobacteroides; species Cryptobacteroides merdipullorum. The sequence goes on along the minus strand of DVLC01000084.1, from coordinate 13,270 downwards.
CACCATGTCCAGCCATCCGCAGCGGCGCGGCCTTCCGGTAGTGGCTCCGTACTCCTTGCCTATGCGCCTGAGCTCCTCGCCGGTTTCATCCGAAAGCTCGGTGGGGAAGGGGCCGCTTCCGACCCTCGTGCAGTAGGCCTTGAAGATTCCTATGACCTTGCCCACGCGGCTCGGGGCCACTCCGAGTCCTGTGCAGACTCCGGCGGCCATGGTGTTGGAGGAAGTCACGAAGGGGTATGTCCCGAAGTCTATGTCGAGCATCGAGCCCTGCGCTCCCTCGGCGAGCACCGGCATGCCCTCGTCGAGGCAGCGGTTCACTACTATCTCGCTGTCGATGAATTCGAAGCGCCTGAGCTCCTCCACTGCGGCGAGCCACTTGAGTTCATATTCGCCTATGTCGAACTTGAAGTCCTCGTATTGCGCGAGCATGCCCAGATGTTTTGTCTTCAGGGCTTCGTAGCGCTGCCTGAATTCGGGAGAGAGTATGTCGCCGACGCGGAGCCCGTTCCTGCCGGTCTTGTCCATGTAGGCGGGACCTATGCCCTTGAGCGTCGAGCCTATCTTCGCCTTGCCCTTGGCGGCTTCGCTGGCGGCGTCGAGCATCCTGTGGGTCGGGAGTATCAGCTGGGCCCTCTTCGAGATGCGGAGCTTGCCGGTGATGGGTCCGGTCTTCTCCTCGATGCTGCGGATCTCGTCCATCAGAATCACGGGGTCTATGACGACGCCGTTGCCTATGATGTTCATCGAATCCTCGCGGAAAATTCCGGAAGGAACGGTGTGCAGCACGAAGCCGTCACCGCCGAACTTGAGGGAATGGCCGGCGTTGGGCCCTCCCTGGAAACGGGCTATGACCTTGTAGTCGGGGGTCAGCACGTCGACAACCTTGCCTTTGCCCTCGTCTCCCCATTGGAGTCCGAGCACTACATCGAGTTTATTCATCTTTTTATTATTAAGGTATAAGTTTCAACTGCGGCAGAAGCGTCTGCCGTCATTCCAAACTCTAAATATACGGAAATATTCCGAAAGGGCAACGGCTTTGCGGCGGAAGGCTCTGCCGACGCGCTTCCTGCGGGGGAGTCAGTCGGCCGTGAGCCGCGTGTGCATCCATCTGTCGCCGCGAATCCTGACCGCGAAGATGAGGCCCTTGACGCTAAGCTCGACCGCCATGGCCGTCCAGTAGCCGAGCAGTCCCATGCGGGGGATCAGAATCAGGGCAAGACCGAGCCGTATCACCCACATGCTCAACAGATTGATCGCCGAAGGCACGAGGGTGTCGCCCGCGCCGACGCAGCAGCCGTACGCTACTATGCTCACTCCGTAGAGCAGCTCCGCCCAGGCTTCTATCCTCAGGCACTTCGCGCCGAGCTCTATGACTTCGGGGTCATGGCTCATCATGCCCATGATGCCGTAGGCGAACACCCACATGAGCACGGCGAGTAAGGTCATCATCGCGGCGCCGGAGGCTATGGTGATCCTGGCGAAGCGGCGGGCGGTGGCTTTCTGACGGGCTCCGAGGCTCTGTCCGACCAATGTGGTGGCCGCGTCCTGCATGCCGTATCCCGGAAGGTAGCAGAAGCCTTCGGCTATGATGGCGAAGGAATTCGCGGCGATCGCGACCGTGCCCAGAGGCGCCACTATGACCGTGGCTGCGATGTATGCGCCTCTCGACACGAGGTTCTGCAGCCACAGCGGCCAGCTGATTCCGAACGCGTTGGCGTATATCTCCCCGCGGCTGCAGGGTCTCAGCGGCTGCGCCCTGTCCTCCTCGGTCATCCGCCCGTGTCCTCCGAGCTCCCTGCTGGAGGAGAATATGTACGCGAGCAGGAAGAGACCGGCGCAGAGCATCGAAAGTCCTGTGCCTATCGCGGCTCCCGGAACTCCCATGTCCATCCTGAAGATGAATATGTAGTTGAACAGTACGTCGAGCACGCACATCGAGATGCTGGTGATGCTGGGTATCTTGGTGTTGCCGCTCGCCACGAGGGAGCTCTGACAGAACACGGCGAGCTGGTAGGCCGGCAGGAACATCGAATATATGCGGAAATACGCCGAAGCGTCGGAGCGTATCTCCTCCGAACCTCCGAGCCAGCCGGGGAGCGGGCCGCTGAGGGAAATGCCGAGCAGGGAGAGCAGCACGCTGACCGCGAGCACGGTGACCAGACCCTGGCGAAATATGCTCGCGGCGCCCCTGAAGTCCCTGGCCCCGCAGCGGTGGGCGATCTGCACGCTGAATCCGGAGCTGTTGGCGTAGCAGAAGCTGCCGAGTATCCAGGTGGATGTGCTGACGAGCCCTATCGCCGCCGCTTCCGCCGAACCGAGCCGGCCGACCATCGCCGCGTCTATGTAGCTCATCAGGCACATCGAAAGCTGGGCCATTATTGACGGGAACGCGAGCAACAGCGTGAGCTTGAACTGCTCCCTTCCGCTCATCCCGGCCCCCGTCCTGAGCTTGCCGAGCAATATTTCCTTGGTGTCCGCCATCGGGGTGCAAAGTTAGATGCTGTTTTGAAATTTGTCAAAAATTCTTTTACAGCGACAAATTTCAAGGCGGCATCCTGCAAACGGCTTTCGAAAATCAACCCTGTTCAAAACTTTGTTGAAAACTTTTCCGCTATGCGTCCGCATTATTTTCCCTACTGTGTGATTTATGTTTAAATTTGTGGAGATTTGCATCCTATTTTAGAACATTTCTAAATAGTGAAGCTTCTTTTATAAAATGTTTAACTGATTGATAATTAACTAAATAGTATGGACGTTCGTAAGACAAACGGTTCTGTCGAGGAGTACGACAGGGCCAAACTTGCCAGAGGTATCCACCAGGCCTACAAGACGGCGCACGAGTATTGCGACGACGCGATAGTCGTGTCGATAATCAATAATCTCTATATCTATGAGGGCATAACCAGCGCAGAGATCCGCCGTCAGGTCGAGGAGTCGCTGATGTCCATCAACAAGAAGGTCGCGCACGCGTACATCGAGACCTTCGACGCCGGAGTCGACCTCCGGAAGAAGCGCGACTTCATCAAGGACTACATCGCGGCGTCCAACGCTGCCACGGGCTCCAAGTTCGACTCGAACGCCAACGTGACCCGCAAGAACATCGTGACCCTCGGCAACGAGCTCTACAAGGAGAACAACATCAAGCAGAACCGCTACATCATGTGCGACAAGATCAAGACGATGTACGACCGTTCGCTCGCCGACCAGTACCTCGCCGACCTGAACTCGCACGTGCTCTACAAGCACGACGAGAGCGGCACCCCGGGCTTTCCCTACTGCGTCGCCATCACGATGTACCCCTTCCTCGTCAGCGGTCTCAAGGAACTGGGCGGAGTGTCCATAGCCCCCACTGACCTCAAGTCCTTCTGCGGAGAATTCATCAACCTCGTGTACTCCATCTCCTCGCAGTTTATGGGCGCGGTGGCGACACCCGAGTTCCTGATGTACCTCGACTATTTCATCCGCAAGGACTACGGCGACGACTACCTTGAGCGTCTCGACGAGGTAGTGGAGAACAACGCCAAGAAGCGCACGCTCGTGAAGGTCATCGACAATTATTTCCAGCAGGTGGTTCACTCGATGAACATGCCGGCCGGCAACAGGGGCTACCAGACCGTGTTCTGGAACATCAGCTACTTCGACAGGAACTATTTCCAGGGAGTCTTCGGCGACTTCCGCTTCCCGGACGGCAGCGCGCCCAAGTGGGAGACTCTCGACTGGCTCCAGAGGCATTTCATGAACTGGTTCAACGAGGAAAGGAACAACTATATCCTGACTTTCCCCGTCGAGACCATGGCCCTGCTCACCGACGGCGGCGACGACTATCTCGACAAGGACTACGCCGACTTCACGGCCGAGATGTGGGCCAAGGGGCACAGCTTCTTCTGCTACATCTCCAACAGCCCCGACTCGCTCTCCAGCTGCTGCCGTCTGCGCAACAGCCTCAAGGACCTTCAGGACAGGGAGGATTCCGAGCACAACCACACCACCCACCAGTACTCCATGGGCACAGCGTCCGTCGCCACCGGCTCCAAATCGGTGATGACCATCAATCTCAACCGCCTGATACAGGATTCGGTGCGCCGCTACTTCCTGGAGCGCAGGGGCGTCACTCTTCCCGCAGGCAAGCCTCTCGATCTCCGCTCGCAGTTCTACGACAAGGAGGATCTCTACCATAACTACATCTGCAAGGACCTCACGGAGATGACGGAGCGCGTCCACAAGTACCAGATGGCCTTCAACGAAATCATCAAGGACTTCTTCAAGGCCGACATGCTCGACGTCTACAACGCCGGCTTCATCGACATGAAGAAGCAGTACCTGACCGTGGGCGTGAACGGGCTCACCGAGGCCGCCGAATTCCTCGGACTCGAAATCAGCCCCAACAAGGAATACAACGACTTCGTGAACAGCATACTCGAGACCATCAATGTCTGCAACAGGAAGGACCGCACTCCGGACGCCATGTTCAACACCGAGTTCGTGCCTGCCGAGAACCTCGCTGCCAAGAACTACAAGTGGGACAAGAAGGACGGCTATTTCGTGTCGTCGAAGCACAACCTCTACAGTTCATACTTCTACAATCCCGAAGATGAGAACGTGTCGGTGATCGACAAGTTCAAGCTCCACGGGGAGAACTTCGTCAAGTATCTCGACGGCGGCTCCGCCCTGCACATGAACCTGCAGGAGCATCTCACGAAGGAGCAGTACCGCCAGTTGCTGAACGTGGCCGCCCACTACGGCACCAACTACTTCACATTCAACGTGCGCAACACCGTGTGCAACGACTGCGGGCACATCAGCAAGGACACTCTGACCGAGTGTCCGAAATGCGGCAGCAGGAACATCGACTACCTGACCCGCGTCATCGGCTACCTCAAGAGGGTGTCCTCGTTCGCCGAGCCGCGCCAGGTCGAGGCCGAACACCGCTACTACACCAAGAAGGACGTGAAGATATGATAAAGTACATCCCCGAGCTAACCGACGTGGTGCTCGAAGAGATTCCCGACAGAGTCACCCTGGCTCTCGAGATTCCGAACTGTCAGGGCTCGTGTCCGGGATGCCACTCGTCCTTCCTGAAACTGGACATTGGGAAGGAACTGACTCCGGATGAGGCCGACAGGCTGATAGACGACAATTTCGGCATAAACTGCCTGCTGCTGCTCGGCGAAGGCAATGACCCTGAGGCGCTGCTGTCGCTTGCGGCTCATGTCAGGGAACGCTTCCCGAGGCTGGAACTCGCCTTGTATTCGGGAAGGCAGGAAGTAGAGCCCGAAATCTATGCCGCTTTCGATTTCGTCAAAGTCGGGCCTTACGTGGAGGCTCTCGGCCCGCTCAACGAGCCTACGACCAACCAGCGGCTGTACTACCACGGAAACGACATAACATCCCGCTTCTGGCACAAAGGCCTTGAAGCTTCAAGTCAAAACAGATAACGATGAAAAGAACATTACTCCTTGCGACGATTGCTCTTGCGGCAGTATCCTGCGGCGACAGGATCGACAGGCCTGCATTGGTGGAGCGCAACAATCCCCATGTGACGGCGATTGACACCCTCGCTTCGCTTTCTGTCGGAAACGGGCGTTTTGCCTTCACGGCAGACGTGACCGGACTCCAGACCTTCCCCGAACTGTATTCGGGCGGCGTGCCTCTCGGAACCCAGTCCCAGTGGGGCTGGCATTCTTTCCCGAATCCGGAGAACCTCCGCTTCGAGGAGACCCTGAAGGCCTACGATTTCGGCCGCGGTCATGAGGAACTCTATGCCTGCCAGCTCAAGGAGGGCAGGGGCAAGGCGGCGTCAGACTGGTACCGCGTGAATCCCCACCGCCTGCATCTTGGCGTCATAGGCTTCGCCGGACTTGAACCTTCCGAGGTGGAGAATATCGACCAGACCCTCGACATGTGGAACGGAGTCATCAATTCTTCGTTCACGGTCGGAGGCGAGCCGGTGTCCGTGATGACTTCCTGCGATCCCGACAGGGACATGGTAGCGGTGAGCGTCGGGAGTCCCGCGCGCCTTCCCGTGGTTTTCCGTTTCCCCTATCCGACAGGACAGCATTCCGATGACGCGTGCGACTGGACCAAGGACGAGCTGCACGAGACTGTGATCGAGTCTCAGGGAGACGGGGTGGCCGTCATCAGGCATACTCTTTTCGACGATGAGACGACATATTATGTGAAAGTGTCCTTCACGGATGCGGACATCGAGTCGACCGGGCGCAACGTGGTGACTCTGACGCCTTCTTCCGATGACTGGAGCTTCACTGCGGAGTTCTGTGAGGACATGCCCTCTCTGGAATCCGACGACGCTGCTTCTTCGAGAGAGCGTTCGTCCGCATACTGGCAGAGCTACTGGCAGGACGGCGGAGTCGTGGACTTCAGCCGCTGCACCGACCCCAGGGCCGCCGAGCTCGAGCGCAGGGTGGTGCTGAGCCAGTATCTGCTCGCGATACAGTGCTGCGGCGACGTGCCTCCCCAGGAGACGGGGCTGACCTACAACTCCTGGTTCGGCAAGCACCACATGGAGATGATATGGTGGCATCAGGCCCATTTCCCTCTCTGGGGACACGAGGATCTGCTGGCACGCACCCTGCCCTGGTACGGCGAGGTCGAGCCTGTCGCCCGTGAAATCGCAGAACGCCAGGGATTCAAGGGCGTTCGCTGGATGAAGATGACCGATCCTTCAGGAATCGAGGCTCCGTCCAACGTAGGCTCCTTCCTGATATGGCAGCAGCCTCACCTTATCTATCTCGCCGAACTTCTCTACCGTGCGAATCCTTCGCAGGAGATCATCGACGAGTATTTCGACCTGGTTCAGGAGACCGCAGAGTTCATGGCCGACTTCGTGACCTACGACGAGGCGAACGACAGGTATATCATCAAGGGCTGCATCGCGGCCCAGGAGACTCTCCAGGCCAGCAAGACCGTAAATCCGCCCTACGAGCTGTCCTATTGGCATTTCGGTCTCTCCACCGCCCAGCTCTGGAGGGAGCGCAAGGGCCTTGAGCGCGACGCTGAATGGGATGAGATCATCTCCAAGCTTTCGCACCTCGCATCCCGCGACGGACTTTATCTTGCGGCCGAGAGCGAGCCAGACACCTATTCGGACATACGCATGTATTCCGACCACATGGCCGTGCTCGCGGCAGTCGGCGTGCTGCCCCAGACTCCTCAGTCCGACCCCGAAATCATGAAGAACACCTTCGACTGGGTGTATGACAACTGGAACTGGGACAAGACCTGGGGCTGGGATTTCCCCACGACCTGCATGAACGCCGTGAGGGTCGGTGAGCCTGAGAAGGCCGTGAACGCGATTCTCATGGACCAGAGGACCAACACCTATCTCCCCAACGGCCACAATTATCAGGACGGCCGTCTGCGCTGCTATCTGCCCGGAAACGGCGGCCTGCTCACTGCGGTGGCTCTGATGTGCGCCGGCTGGGACGGCTGCGAGGTCGAGAATCCCGGCTTCCCCAAGGACGGGACCTGGGACGTGCGCTGGGAGGGGCTCAAGCCTCTGCCCTGACGGCTTTGACTTTTTTGAACTTCCATATTCTTCAGAAGGGACCGCTTCCGATGTCGGGGCGGTCCCTTCTTCTTTGGTGCCGGGTCTTGCCGGAAATCTGTTCTGTCAGCGGCGGTGATGCCTGTGGCGGGGCGGAGGAGGGGGCGGATTCGGGCAGTAGTGGTAGTCGTAAGGGCTGTCGAGCAGCTGCCTCGCCAGATTAATCTTGTTTATGTACTGGATGACGATGTTGAATCTGCAATCCCTGTCGGTCTGCGCCCTGAGCAGAATCTGCGGATCCTCGAATTCGAAGGATATTATATGCCTGTTACATCCGTATTCCTGTCCCGTGGTCTTGCTGCCGGCCTGCTCGTAGCGTTTGTCGATGTCTGTGATCCGGTATTCGCCATATTTGCGTGCGTAGCGGTGTACTACGGGCATCACACTCTTTTCCACGAATCTGTCCAGCCTGTCCCCGCGTACCGTGAATGAGATTGCGGCGTATGCGATGTTCCTGTTCTCCACTGAGACCGGATACAGGACCAGATTGGCCTTTCTCCGCATGAATATGCCTTCAAGCAGCACTCCGTTGAGATGGCGTGTCTCTCTCGGGAAGCCGGCTTTTGCAAGTTCTTCTTCCGGGAATCTGGCGAAGGGATTCCTCCAGCCATGTTCCTTGAGTTTGGCGGCCACTTCTTCGACCGTGCCTTCGAGTTTCACGCAGTCGATTGAAGGCGCTTCGTAGCTTGCAGCGGCAAGTTCTATGATGCTGTCGACCTGCGCTCTGGTGAATCTGGCTTCCTGTGCCTTTCCCGACAGGACGAAGGACAGGATGACTATAAGTGTTAGAATATACCGTTTCATAAGTCATCTGTTTTATTATCCTGTCTAAAGTTAATAAAAATATTTTCGATAAAAGCAAATTATTTGAAAATATTTTCGCGTTTATCGGCATTCTTAGGCTTAAGCGCCGGACAGGTATATGTCTCCGGAGGGGCTGGCCACCCGCGGCCGATAGCGGGTGTCACGAGTGCAACGAGTGACGGGATGAGCGCGAAGCGCGAAACCCTCCGGAGACATATACCTGTCCGGCGCTGTCGCATGGGTCTGCTCATATCTGCCGTTCAGATACAATCCGACCATATTCCTTCCTCGGTTCGTGCAAAACGCCTGTCGCGCAGGCACCCCTCTGACATGCGTGCATTACCGCAGACTGCAAATGGTCTCCCCGATTCCGTGTGACCGGTTACATCTCCAGACCATGGAACCTGATATAATGCAGATGGTTGCAACCGATGTTTTTCACGAGGGACTGCATCATGACATTCCGCGGCTGGCGGCCGGGAACCTTCCATGTCGCGACTGTGCGGAACAGACTGCAGACGGCTCCGGCATGGATGGTGTCTTTCATGACGCAAGAAGACCGCCCCGATTGCCCGGAGCGGTCTTCAGTATGAATTGTACAAAAAGCGGCTACGCCATCAGCTGAGGCAGGAAGGTGCTGAAGATAAGCACCGCGAGGCCACCGACAAGAACCATGATGGTCTTGCGGCTGCAACCCTTCCACTCCTTGAGGATGATTCCCCAGACATTGGAGAAGGTCACGTTGAGAGCCATGAGTATGCACCAGCTGAAGGTGATGAGCACGGGGAAATCGGTCAGGAAGCCCTTTCCGAGGCTGAGCCCGAAGAACTGGCTGTACCAGAGCAGGCCGGCGAGGGCGCAGAACACGATGTTGTTGCCCCAGAGCGAGCCCTGCCTGTAGTCGGAGAAGGTCTTGTTCTTCGAATTCTGGTAGAGACAGTAGACCGCGTTGGTGATGAAGCCTCCTATGGTCACGAGGAAGGTGGCGGGCAGAGTCGCGAAGATCTCCCTGGTCTCGGCCCAGCGCAGCGGGGCTCCGAAATTGAGCCCGATGTTGAAGCACGCGCTCATGAAGCCGCAGAGCAGGGCGATGATCATGCCCTTGCCGAAGTTGAAGTCCTTGACGGCCTTCTTCTTCTCCTCCTCGGGCAGCGAAGCGGATTTCATGCCGCCGGCGATGCCGATGATCGCGATTCCGACGAGAGTCACCACGACGCCGACCCATACGGCTGCGGTCAGAGTGTCAGCCTGGCCCGTGAACAGAGGGCCGAGGATGGCGCCGAGACCTGCGCAGGTGCCGAGGGCTATGCTCTGGCCGAGAGCCACTCCGAGATACCTCATTGAAAGTCCGAAGGTCAGGCCCCCGATGCCCCAGAGGACACCGAAAACCATGGTCAGCAGGCTTTCCTTGGGATATTGGGCGTAGATCTCGAACAGGCTGTGGCCTGAAGGAACAGCCAGAAGGGCGCCGAGCAGAGGGAACACCAGCCAGGCGAACACGCCCTGAATCAGCCAGTAGCTCTCCCAGCTCCACTTCTTTATCTTGTTGATCGGCACGTAACTGCTCGACTGGCAGAACGCGCCGACCGCAATGATAAGCAATCCCAGAAATATTGAAGACTGCATGGGCTATCCTATCTCTTGGAGGTTACGTCCTTCTCGTACTGCTCGATCACGCCGATCACTTCGTTTCCTACGGGAACGTTGTTCCTTACGCAGAACTCGTCGTAGACGGCGTTCCAAGGCATGGCCTTCTCCTCCTCGATGAGCTGGAGAACCTGGAAGGTCTTTCCTTCGAGTTCGAGCTTGCTGATCATCTCCTTCGGTTCGAGCAGAGCCTTGATCATGCACTTCTGGGCTGAGCGGCTTCCGATTACATAGGCACCGATTCTGTTGATGGAGCCGTCGAAGAAGTCGAGTCCGTAGTGAACCCTGTCAAGGGCGTTCGCGCGCACGATTTCGTAGAAGAGATCCTGGGTGTTGTCGTCCATGATGGTCACATGGTCGGAGTCCCAGCGTATGGGGCGGCTTACATGGAGCATGAGCTCGGGCACGAAGTTGAGCACCGCGCTGACCTTGTCGCCGGGGATTTCGGTGGGATGATAGTGTCCGGTGTCGATGGTCAGGATCTTGTTGTTCTTCGCGGCGTATGCGGTGTAGAAGTCATGGGAGCCTACGGTGAAGCTTTCGAGACCGATTCCGAACACCTTGCCCTCGATGCAGTCCTTCATCCAGTCCTTCTTCTCTGCGAATATCTCGTCGAGAGACTCCTTGAGAAGGGTGCGGTAGAGCATGTGGTTCACTGAAACGTCCTTGCATCCGTCATGAACCCAAACGTTCATGATACAGGGGTCGTTCTGGGCCTTTCCCATCGCGTCCGCGATGTCGCGGCAGCGCTTGGTGTGCTCGATCCAGAAGTTGCGGATGTCCTTGTCGGGATTGGCGAGCGAGAGATTTCCGCTCTTGGGGTGGGAGAATGAAGTGGAGTTGAAGTCGAGCTTGGTGTCGTTCTCCTTCGCCCAGTCGATCCAGCTCTGGAAGTAGTCCACGGTGACCTCGTTGCGGTCAACCACCTTGCCTTTGAAATCTCCGTAGATCTCGTGGAGGTTGAGACGGTGGGTGCCCGGAATCAGGGACTTGGCCTTGAGGATGTCGGCACGGAGCTCGTCGATGTTGCGGGCTGCTCCGGGATAGTTTCCGGTTGACTGGATGCCTCCGGAGAGCGCGCCGGCCTGAACCTCGAATCCCTTCACGTCATCTGCCTGCCAGCAGTGCATTGAAAGGTGGAAGTCCTGCATCTGGCTGAGGACTTTCTCGGTGTCGACGCCAAGTTCGGCGTAGCGTTCTTTGGCGATAGCGTAAGCTTTGTTAACTGATTCTTTCATGTTGATAGTTGAATGTTATTAGTTGTTAGGATGATATTCGGTAAGTTCGACGGAATGGGCGACGATCTTGCGCATGTCGGGCAGGCTGTTCACGAGGCCCTGGGCCTTTATCTGCATCAGCACGTTTCCGAGCGCGGTGCCCTCGGTGGGGCCGCAGATCACGGGCATCTGAAGCGCGTCCGCGGTGAACTGCATCAGGTGTCTGTTCTTCGAGCCTCCTCCTATGACATGCAGGCACTTGATCTCGACGGGCGACATCTGGCGCAGGAGCTCGATGATCGCGGTATAGCGGTGGGCGAGGCTCTTGTAGATGCAGCGTATGTATTCGGCGGGAGTCCTCGGAGCGATCTGTCCGGTCTTCTCGCAGTAGTCGTCGATTGCCTTGGTCATCGACGCGGGATGTGCGAACGAAGGATCATCGGGGTTGATTATTGAAGCGAACCTGGTCGTCTCGCAGAGCGCGGTCAGTTCGACTATGTCCTCGGGAACGTCCTTGAATTCGGGACGGCACTGCTCGAAGAGCCAGAGTCCGCAGATGTTCTTGAGGAAGCGGGTCGTTCCTTCGATTCCGCCCTCGTTGGTGAAATTCTGCTTGTAGCTTTCGTCGGTGATAATCGGATGGGGTGATTCGATGCCCATCAGGGACCATGTTCCGCAGCTCAGGTATGCGAAGTTGGCGTCCTTGGCGGGAACTGCCGCCACTGCGGATGCGGTGTCGTGGGAGGCTATCGCGACCACATTGACTTCGGGGCCGAGGCCTGTGACTTCCTGAAGCTGCTTGGTGAGAGGCCCTACGACGGTGCCGGGCTCGGTCATCTCGCCGAACTGCTCGCGCTGCAGGCCTATGCTCTTGAGCAGGCTCTTGTCGAGATCCCTCGTATTGGGGTCGAGCAGCTGGGAGGTGGAGGCCACGGTGTATTCGCATATGGCCTTTCCTGTGAGCATGAATGTCAGGGCGTCGGGGATGAAGAGTATCTTGTCGGCATCCGCCAGAGCGCTGCAGCCGTTGTGGCGCATGGTGTCGAGCTGGAACAGGGAGTTGAACTCCATGAACTGGATGCCTGTCATTTCGTAGATCTCACGCTTGTCGTGCATCTTCATGTATCGCTCGATTGCTCCGTCGGTGTGCGGGTCGCGGTAGCAGTAGGGAAGCCCGAGCAGCTCTCCGTCCTTGCCGAAGAACGCGAAATCGCAGCCCCAGGAGTCGATACCTATGGACTCGATCTTTATTCCCTCCTTGACGGTCATCGTGATGGCCTTGACAATCTCGTTGTAGAGGTAGGGGAGATCCCAGAAAAGATGTCCGCCGAGCGGAATCATGGGGTGCTTGAAACGGGTGAGTTCGCGCATGTCGACCTTATTTCCGTCATACGAGGCGAGGATGGTCCTTCCGCTCGTGGCTCCGAGGTCGACAGCAAGATAAGTTCTGATAGATGACATAATATTGGTATAGGTGTTATATTACGTGTTATCGTACAAAGATAGTGAAAAACTCCGAAGAGTTACTTTCTCATGTATTCGAAGAATTTCTCCGCGGTGTTCAGCTCGTCCTCCTTGACCGACGCGGCCACCACCTCGGTGCTGATCTGCGAGGCGGGCTTCGACACTATGCGCACCATGTCGGAGGTCTGCTCGACCATCACGAACTTGCCGGGCTTGAACCACATTCCCGCGCCGATCGGGCTGGGATCCTGGGAGACGTCGGCGGGGTGGACTCCCCATACGGCTATGTACTTGCGTCCGTACTCGACCTGCTCGTCCTTCTGGAAGTTGACGCCGGTCAGGAACTGAACCTTCCTGCCGTTAAGTTCGGTGGCTATGACCTTGGCCACGCGGCTGCCGTCCTTCATCTCCACGCGTATCGAGATGTCCACGAACTCGTCCTTGTAGGGCACTCCGTAGGCTATCATCTCGGCGAAAGAGCCTCCGCGCATTTCTCCGACGCGGGCGGTGCGGCCCTTGGTTGCCTTGAGCTTGACCTCCCCGCTCCCGTCCCAGAGAGCGATGCCTCCGAGTC
>DVLC01000083.1 GCA_018715685.1 Candidatus Cryptobacteroides merdipullorum | reverse complement strand
TGCAGACAAATTCTTCTTAGAAGTAGGATCAGATGCTTAAGCGATGGCTTGTTTGGTTCATGCCTCCGTAACTTCCTGGCGCAGATAGTCTTCAGCGGTCTTCTTCATTTTCTGGAGAATGATGGCTGAAATCTCCTGAGGAGAATACATCCTGCCGTTGATGTCCACGCGGGGAGTGTTGTTCTCGCCGCGTACCACATTGTAGGGAACACGGGAGATCTCCCTGTCCACCTGGTCGTAGGTCTCGCCCATGAATCTCTTTATCGAGAATATGGTGTTCTTCGGATTGGTGATGGCCTGACGTTTCGCAGGGTTGCCGACCTTGCGCTCGCCATTGTCCGTGAATGCGACAATAGAAGGAGTCGTGCGGGACCCTTCGTCGTTGATGATGACTGTAGGCTGGTTGCCTTCCATTACGGCCACGCATGAATTAGTCGTGCCGAGGTCAATTCCAATGATTTTTCCCATAATATCTGTCTTTTTTCGTTTTCAATTTCCAGCCGCCGCACCATCGCAGCGGCACGGGTCTACAATCAAAAGCTTTGCCACTCGCATTTTCTGACAAAATGTCATATATTTGCACATATGGAATACAGGAAGCTGAGCACTGCCGAATACCGTGACCTCGAAAGCAGGATAATCTACGAGGACAACCACCTGTTCATAGTCAACAAGAAAGTCGGGGAGATAATACAGAGCGACATGACCGGAGACGAATGTCTCGTGGACGCCTACAAGGCATTCATAGCCCAGCGTGACGCGAAACCCGGGAAGGTGTGTCTCGGGGCCGCACACAGGATAGACAGGCCTGTCTGCGGGATATGCATTTTCGCCAAGACCACCAAGGCGCTCGGCCGGCTTTCGGACATGTTCCGCAACGGGGAGATCCACAAGAAATACTGGGCGCTGTGCTATGAAGCGCCCGAACCGCGCGAAGGTCATCTCGAGCAATGGCTAATCAGGAACCCCAGGCAGAACAAGACCTACCCCGTCGGAGACGGCATGCTGCCCTGTCCGGACCAGTTTCCCTTCGCCAAGATAGCCAGACTCAACTACCGCTGGCTCTACGATACGGATCGATACCACCTCGTGGAAGTGGAGCTGCTCACCGGAAGGCATCACCAGATCCGCTGCCAGCTCGCAAGCATTGGATGCATCATCAAGGGAGACCTGAAATACGGGGCGCCACGCTCCAATCCCGACGGGGGCATCAGCCTGCAGTCGCACGAAATCAGTTTCGTTCATCCGGTGCGCAGGGTTCCCGTTAATTTCGTCATCCCCGCTCCGTCCGACTGGAAAGGCATCATACGAGATTAGACCTCAGGCGCTGGCAGAATTCTCCGGGAGTCTCGTTCATGTTCGCCTTGAAAGCCATGGTGTAGGTGACGGTCGAATGGAAACCCGACATCGCCGCCAGCTCATCCACCCGCAGCCTTGGATTCTTCTTCATCAGATCGACCGAATACAATATCCTGTAGCCGTTTATGAACTGACGGAAATTCTTTCCCGACATGATGTTGATCGTCTTTGAAAGGTAGGTCTTGTTGGTATATACCGACGCCGACAGATCCTGCAGGCTGTAATCCTCGTCGAGGAAAGGACGCCCGGACTCCATGATGCTGACCACCTTCTCATACAGAATCCTCATGGTCGCGGCGTCATCATTCTGCCCCGGCGAGCGCAGTTCCCGGACCCCGCAGCTGAGCATCTGGCGCAGAGACTTCTCCTGCGCCCGGTTCAACAGGAGGATGCGCCCTCTCATGGAGCTGACGAACGGCATGACATACATCGCAGCCAGCATGCAGTCGAGAACCGCCGTCAGCCATGCATGCCCGGACGCGAGCAAGCCGGCCATACCGATGCAGGCAAGCATCAGGGCATAGATGAGCCTGACCTGGCTGAGCATCGCATACCACACGACCTGCTGCCGGAACAAGGCGCGCACCCGCGAATATCTGAACCTGAAACACAGGAACAGACGCAGCAGCACAGCCAGCAGGGCGACGCCTGCGCAGAGTCCGGGCGAAGCTCCGACAAAATGGCAGAAAACCAGAAGCGCAAGAAGAGACGCGGCGAAGACGAAGCCGGACCTCGCACCCTCGTCCGGCAGCGGCGTCATCAGCAGAATCGCCACCCCTCCGACTTCCGACATGAACAGAACCGACAGGCCCGGAACGCTTCCGGTTTCCAGCAGGTCCGCCGCCGGAAACAACACCAGACATAACACTGACATCGCCTTAATCCAGAAATGATATGTTCCGAACAGTTTCTTCATACAAAAAGCTGTTTCCGCAAAGATAAGACAGAAAACCGTCCGCAGGGTCGTGCAGACGGTTTCTTAAGTCACATTTTTATGTTTTTAACTATTAATTTTTTTCTTTCGTCCGTTTTTTATCATGTCGAATCCCTTTCCGTAGACTCCGGTCACCGAGGCCACGGAGATGAAAGCGTTTGAGTCTACTGAATTTATATATTTCAGCAATACTCCGAGATCCGTTTTTCTTGTAATGATCATCAAAACCTGCACACTGTTCTTGGTATACCAGCCTTTTCCGTCAAGAACGGTGACTCCGCGGTGGAAATCGTGAGTGATGGCGTCGGCGATCTGCTCATATTTCTGGGAGAACACGAACACCTGGACCGACTGGCGGGATCCTGAAAGATACAGGTCGACCACCGTGCTGCTCACCGTCACGAGAATGAAGCCGTAGACCACCGTGGTGATCTTGTCTGCCCAGGGCATGAGCGAGCCGTCCGGCATGTACGAAGGGACGAGCAGGGATGACAGCATGATGACCACGTCGATAAGCAGTATCATGCGCCCCGGAGACACGTTGCGGTATTTGTTGACAATCAGCGCGACTATGTCCGTACCTCCGGTGCTGCCGCCCTGCGAGATGGAGACTCCGATTCCGACACCGGAAAGGATGCCGCCCATGATGGTGCAGAGCAGCTTTCCGTTCTTCAGGGCGAGACTCTCGATGATGTCGTCGGGAACTATCCCCTGTCCGAGATTGAGACAGACGGCCGTCAGGACTATCGCATATATGGTCTTGCCTCCGAAACCCTTTCCGAGCACGAAAAAGGCAGTGATCAGCAGGGCGACGTTGATTATGAAATACGGATACCCGAGAGGGATTCCCGTGGCGTACTGGATTATGGACGAAATACCGGCCACTCCGCCTCCGATCAGATTGTTGGGGATAAGGAACAGGATCCAGCCCATGACATAGCCCAGAAGTCCGAGCGTTATCAGAGCATATTCCTTGAAATGAATCAGAAAGGTCCTAGTGTTCATCTCTATCTTGATTTTTCTTCTTCAGTTTGACTCCGGTCTTCATCTCCTCGAAACCCTCACCGTACACATTGTTCGTGGCGGATATGGACATGAACGCCCTGGGATCGATATCCTTGATGACCTTGTTGAGCGAGGGCAGCTCCTTCTGGCTTATCAGTATCATCAGGACCTCCCTCGACTTCTTGGTATACCAGCCCTGCGCCTGCAGGACGGTCACACCTCTCTCCATCTTGTATATTATATAGTCTGCAATCTCCTTGTACCTGTCGGAGAAGACGAACAGCTGATAGGAGGATTTCTTTCCTCCGACCACAGTGTCGACCATGAACGAGAACACCACCACCATCTCCAGTCCATAGCACATGTCCGAGAAGTTCTTTTCAGGAAGCAGCAGAAGAGCGGCGCAGATGAACAGATCCATTATCAGGAAGGTCGTGCTCAGCGACACCGGCCAGTATTTGTTGATCATCAGCGCGACGATGTCGCTTCCGCCCGTGCTGCCGCCGTATCTGAGGATCAGGCCTATGCCGAGGGCTTCCAGAACACCGGCGAATATGGGCACGAGCACCTTCTCCTCGATGTAGAAGAACTCGCCGGGAACGGAATGAAGCGCATCTATTCCGCTTATCAGACCCATGGCCAGCGTGGAGACCACTATGCAGTATATGGTCTTGAAGCCGAAGCCAATGCCCATGGCGAGCACTGCTATGACCATCAGCACGGCGTTGATGGCTATATATGAGACCTGTGCGGGTATGAGGTCGCCGGTAGCGTACTGTATGATGGTGCAGAGGCCCATCATTCCGCCGGCCGACATGCCGTTGGGAATCATGAAGCACTCCCAGGCGGCGGCGAAGATGAAGGAGGCGATGGTCAGAATCAGATACTCCTTGAACAAAGTCTTCACTTTCCCTTTCATCATTTGACCACTATATTGATTATTCTGCCGGGAACGACGATGACCTTGACTATCGACTTGCCATCGGTCCAGCGCGAGGTCTGCTCCATTCCGCGAACGGCGGCCTCGACTTCGGCGGGTCCGGCACTCTTCGGAAGTTCGACGGTGAAACGCATCTTGCCGTTGAACTGCACAGGATATGTCACCGTGTCGTCGGCGGCAAGAGCTGGAACGAACTCGGGGAAACGGGCGTAGGTCACACTGTCCTCATGACCCAGACGGTGCCACAGCTCCTCGGCGATATGGGGTGCGAACGGAGAAAGCAGCACCACCATGGGTTCGAGAATCTCCCTCTTCGAGCATTTCATGGCTCCAAGCTCGTTCACGGCAATCATGAACGCGCTGACCGTGGTGTTGAACGAGAAGTTCTCAATGTCCTCCTGTTCCTTACCTATCAGCTTGTGCAGCACCTTGAGTTCTGCCGGAGACGCCTTTCCGTCGGTGACCAGCCACGCGTCCCTGTCGAAGAACAGTCTCCAGAATTTCTTGAGGAACCTGTTCACTCCGTCTATTCCCTTGGTGTCCCAGGGCTTGCTCTGCTCCACGGGACCGAGGAACATTTCGTAGAGCCTCAGGGTGTCGGCTCCGTAGCGGTCGCATATCTCGTCGGGATTCACCACGTTGTACATGGACTTGCTCATCTTCTCTACAGCCCATCCGCACACATATTCGCCGTTTTCCAGAATGAACTCCGCATCGGCGTATTCCGGACGCCATTTCCTGAATGCGTCGGTGTCGAGCCTGTCGTTCCTGACAAGATTGATGTCGACATGGATTTCAGTAGTCTCATACTTGTCCCTGAGGCCTGCGGACACGAAGGTGTTCGTTCCGACAACCCTGTAGACGAAGTTGGAACGTCCCTGGATCATTCCCTGGTTCACGAGCTTGCGGAAAGGCTCGTCCTCGCACACATAGCCGAGATCATAGAGGAATTTGTTCCAGAAACGCGAATATATCAGATGGCCCGTCGCATGCTCGGTGCCTCCGACATAGAGGTCCACGCAGCGCCAGTATTCATCGGCCTCGCGCCCGACGAGCGCCTCGTCATTGTGGGGGTCCATGTAGCGCAGATAATATGCGCTCGATCCCGCGAACCCGGGCATGGTATTCTTCTCGAGGGGGAAGCCGTTGTAGGTCCAGTCATTCGCACGGGCGAGAGGCGGCTCTCCGTCTGGAGAAGGCTTGTAGGAATCGATTTCAGGCAGTCTGACAGGCAGCTCGGATTCAGGAACAGGCACAGGAATGCCGTCCTTGTAATAAATGGGGAAAGGCTCGCCCCAGTAGCGCTGACGGGAGAAAATGGCGTCGCGCAGACGATAGTTCACCTTGCGTCTGCCCAGACCGTGCGCCTCGACATAGTCCTTCGCTGCCTCGATGGCCTCCTTCACTGTCATGCCGTCAAGGAAACCCGAATTGCACATTATGCCGTCCTTGGCGTCAAAGCTCTCCTCCGATACGTCGCAACCCTCTATCAGCGGGATGATAGGAAGTCCGAATTTCTTGGCGAAGGCGTAGTCCCTGCTGTCATGAGCCGGAACCGCCATGATGGCTCCGGTGCCGTAACCGGCCAGCACATACTCGGAAACCCAGATAGGGACTTTCTTCCCGTTGAGAGGATTGATTCCGTAGGATCCGGTGAAGACTCCGGTCACGCTCTTCGTCTCGGAAATCCTCTCGCGCTCCGTTTTCTTCGCGGCGGCCCTGACATACTCCTCGACTTCGGCCCTGCGATCTTCGGTCGTAAGCTGCGACACAAGTTCGCTCTCAGGAGCGAGCACCATGAAGGTGACTCCGAATATCGTGTCGGCCCTCGTGGTGAATATGGTCACAGGCATATGCCTGTCGCCGCAGACGGTGTCGAATATCATTTCGGCGCCCTCCGAACGGCCTATCCAGTTACGCTGCATCTCCTTGAGCGAGTCGCTCCAGTCGAGGGAGTCGAGCGAGTCCAGCAGCCTTTCCGCGTATGCGGAAACCCTGAGCTGCCACTGCGTCATCTTCTTCTGCTCTACGGGATAGCCTCCGCGGACGCTCAGACCGTCCTTGACTTCATCGTTGGCCAATACGGTCCCCAACCCCTCGCACCAGTTGACGCTTGTCTCGCCCTGATAGGCGATGCGGTATCTCATAAGAATGTCCGACTTCTCCTTTTCGGAAGCGGCGGCCCACTGCTGCGGAGTGATGTCCTCGTATCCGGAGCTCTCGATTCTGGCGACGAGCTCGGAAATCGGTCTGGCCTTGTCCTGCGCGGGGTCATACCAGCTGTCGAACATCTTGAGAAAGGCCCACTGGGTCCACTTGTAGAATGAAGGGTCGCAGGTGCGCACCTCCCTGTCCCAGTCGTAGGAGAAGCCTATGCGGTCAAGCTGGCTGCGGTAGCGCGCGATGTTCTGCGTGGTCGTGACCTCGGGATGCTGCCCCGTCTGTATCGCATACTGCTCGGCCGGCAGACCGAACGCGTCGTATCCCATGGGATGAAGCACATTGAAGCCCTTGAGCCGCTTGTATCTTGCAAATATGTCACTTGCTATATATCCGAGAGGATGCCCCACATGAAGCCCGGCGCCCGACGGATAGGGAAACATGTCGAGAACATAAAATTTCGGGCGTGACGGATCAGTCTCCACCTTGAACTCTCTGTCGGCCGCCCAACGGGCCTGCCACTTGCTTTCGATAGCCTTGAAATCGTACTCCATCTTATCGTCTTTCCAATTTGAAATCCACGTATACTGACACCTCGCACTTGACTTTCTGCCCCCGCAGCCTTGCCGGCCTCCAGTTCGGGGACGCGCTGATCACGCGCACGGCCTCGGCATCCAGCAGTTCGTGCACACCCCTGACCACGCGGACATCCGTAACCTTCCCCTTCTCGTCCAGCACGAAATTCACGAGCACCCGGCCCTGGATTCCGTTCTCGACAGCTTCCTCGGGATACCGCAGATAGACATACACCCAGCGGGTCAGGAACGCAGAAGGGTCGCTCGAGCCGAGGAACGCGGGCTTGACATCGCACTCGTTGTACGGCACGATGGAACTGTCGTCACGGAATCTCCTCCCCCTCTCGTCGGTCTCACGGAAATCCGGAGCCGGTCCGTTGACAAGTTCGAGAGTGAAATTGTAGATATATTCGAGCTCCCTCTCCATTCCGTCATATTCCAGTGTCCATGCAGTGTCACGGTCGGTGTTGTATTCCGGATACATCCCCGTCGTAAAGAACACCGAAGGTATTTCCTTGGCATAGAACATCCTGTGGTCTGAGTTCACAGGCTCCATGGACACGATCTGCGGCTGGACAGGCTGAAGGGTGCCCGAGAGCCGGGTGATGACGGCGTTGAGATCGACGTTCGAGGCCGTATATGCATAGAAACCGTTCGAGCCTGTGCCGAGCATGTCGAGGTTTATCATCGCGTCGATGTTCCCGACGTCCGGGAAGGACCTGTTGAGAAAATACCAGGAACCGGCGCACAGATCCACTGAAGCGCCGAAGGCCACGAGCAGCACCGAACGCTTGAGCAGCACTCTGTTGGTGTTCAGCTTCGCGGCGAGCTGCAGCAGCATGGACAGGCCGGACGCATTGCCGTTGGCCCCGTAGAAAATCTTCTCGCGGCTCTCGCCGTCGATCGTGACCGTCGAAGTTCCGAGGTTGTCCATTCTCGCCCCTATCAATATGTAGCTGTCGCGCAGTTCCGGGTCATATCCCGGAATGAAACCTATGACATTGCGGGACGTCAGAGTATCTCCGTTCTCCTGTCTGATTCCGAAGATGTCGCCTTCTCCGCCGCTGAGCACGTCGACTCCGCACAGCGACAGCTTCCCGGAAATATATTCGGCCGCGGCCTTCTCCCCTTCGGAACCGGCCTTCCGGCCCTCAAGCGCGGCGGAGGACAGGAACTCCACCTGCTCCTTCATCGAGCGGACGACCTCGCTGTCGTCGAGATCCCTCCAGTTCCCGTCCCGGAACTGGGCTGAGGCTACGGCACAGAACGAAAGGAGACAAAGGAAAAAGACTGCCGGCTTCTTCATGGTAATATTCCGCTTCATCTGTTGTCAAGTATCCAGGCATCAGGGCACGAACCGCTCTCTCTGACCCTCCGGAGAGAAGCATAGGCTTCGGAGATATTGTCCGTAGGACATACGCCGACAGCGGTGAAGCCGTTGACATACGATATAAGAACGGCGGGCATGCCTTTGGTATTCATTTCCTCCGCATATTTCTCGGCATTCCCGCGGTTGCCGAACGCCCCGACTATCACATAATAACGGAAAGCCAGGGAATTCCGCGAAACATCCGCCAGCTGCCTCGCCTCGACGAGTGCGTCGTTGGAAAAACGCATTGAATCCAGAACGGCGAGCGAATCGGAGATTTGCTTCTGCACCGCATCCAGCGAATCGAGCCGGCTCTGATGGGCGGCGATCTCCGCTTCGATCATCTCCCTTTTCTGCTCTATCTGCGCGGATGTCGGCCGCCCGGCCATTTTCCTGAACAGGTCGCAACCCGCAAGAAGAGGCAGCAAGAGACAAATCATCAATATGAAGCGGGAATTCCTCATAGAATGCAAAATTAATAAAAGTTTTAGAAGCTGTTTTGAATTTTGTCTATATAAATTTTAAAACAGCTTCTTATATTTGTGCTCATGGGAAAAGCCTCATTGTCTCTGCTGGCCCTGCTGGTCTGCGCCTGGGCCGGTTTTTCCGCCGCACCCCGCCATGCCCTGCAAGGACCAGGGAAAGTCCAGGTCAGGACCAGGCTGGAGCCGCCGCACCCTCTCGGGAGGCCCGACACCGTCAGCGTGATGATACTCGGAGACGTGATGATGCATTCCGCTCAGCTGCAACATGATTTCAGCGGTTTTCTGAAACATCTGGCCCACGAGACGAACTCGGCGGATTTCACCGCGGCGAATCTGGAATTCACGCTCGCGGGAGAGCCCTACAGCGGATATCCGGCTTTCTCGGCACCTGACAGCATAGCCGCCGTGCTTGCCGCAGAAAACGGCGTGGACATATTCCTTACAGCCAACAACCATATTCTTGACCGCGGACAGGCGGGGCTGGAAAGGACGCTCCGGATCTATTCCGGCATGCGCGACAGTCTCGGAATCGAATACACGGGCTGCGCCTCTGACAGTCTGGACAACGCCTCCAACAATCCTCTGACTCTCTTCTGCAGAGGAATACGGATCTCACTAGTCAATTTCACCTACGGCACCAATCTGGGCAAGGGTTCTGGTTGGCCGCGGGTGAACTACATGCGCAGGAAGGAGGTCGGAGACGCGATATCCAGAGCCAGGGCCGTCGGAGCGGACTTCATAATAGTCCTTCCACACTGGGGGACCGAATATGAGCTGCGCCATGACAGCACGCAGCAGGAATGGGCGGAATGGCTCGTGGCCCAGGGCGCCGACGCGGTGATCGGCTCCCATCCGCATGTAGTCCAGGACACCACGCACATCGGCGGAAAGCCGGTCATATATTCCACAGGCAACGTGGTATCGAACATGAGCGCAAGGAACACGAGACTCGGAATGACGGTCACGCTGAAATTCGTCAGCGACCCGGCCTCCGGAGACATGCGCATGCTGAAGCCCGAACTCATGTTCACCTGGTGCTGCCTGCCCGGCATGATCGGCGAGGGGTACAGCACCATATTCGTAAAGGAGTGGACCGGTCGCAGAGACGACTGGCTCACTCCTTCAGATTTCGACAACATGACCGCGACCCTGGACAGAGTCAGGGCCGCGACCGGAATCCGCTAGTTCGCGGGATTGTAGTTCGCGTACTTGTCGTACATTTCCTGATACTCAGGTCCCTCGGTACGGAAGCGGAAGCTTGCGTTCTTGAGATACTCGGCAATGGTAGCCTTGATCTCGGGATCCTTGGTCAGCTCGAAGGCCTTTTCGAAAGGAGCTATGCAGGACTTGAGCGAAGTCTCGAACTCTCCCATGAGCGCTGCGTACTTGGCGTCGTCCATCTCGGTTGAAGCCTGATTCTGGAGCTCTACCGCATGGTCATAATAGTATACGCCGGCTCCGATATAGCCATACTCATAGTCGGGATTGATCTCTGAGCACTTGTTGTATGCCGCGATGGCCGAATCACCGTCGCCGAGCTCAACATAGATGTTGCCCTCGACATAGTAGAGAGACGCGTTGTCGGGCTCGTTCTTCTTGGCCTCGTCAAGAAGTTCGAACAGACGGTCGGTATCCTCGTTGTTGGCCATATAGTAGTTGATCAGGCCTACGAGAATGCTCTGGCTCTGGGGGAAGAGGGAGAATCCGCGCTCCAGATAGTCCTTGCTGCCGGCCTTGTCACCGCCCTTATCGGCTATTTCGGCAAGTCTTGAGAACACCTCACCGCCTTCGCCATAGTAGTTGTTGGCGAGACAGGTCTCATAGAAGACCTTGGCACGGTCGTAATTCCCGGCGAAATATGCAGTGAAACCGGCGTTGTAGACCGCGTTGGTATCGAGCTGAGACAGAGGCGCGGTGCCGGAGGCTGCGGCGGCCTTCTCGAACAATTCCGAAGACAGTGCATAGTCACCGAGAGAATACGCATTGTAAGCCTCGTCGGAGAACTTCTTGGCGACATCCGTCAGGCCTGCGGCAATATCCTTGGTCTTCTGACCCTTGGCGTCCACCTTCCCGGCCTCGGCGTAGGCGTTCATGGCCCTGTCAAGAACATCCTCGAACACGGGAGCGGTCACCTCGATGATTTCCAGCTGGCCGTTCTCATTGAAATAGAGGTTCTTCGTCTCGCAGACAAGCTTGGTCATCTGGCGTCCGCTCAAGGTGACGACTTCCTCGGAGGCAGGCTTTTCGGAAGCACCGAGGACATCGAACTCCTGACGGCCCATTCCGATCCACACATTGCCGATTGGAGCGTTGTACGCATCGAGAAGCGCCTTGCCGTACTTGACCCACGTGGCAGGCTTGCCGGCCTGCTTGGGATTCTGGGTTGTGGCCTCAGCCTTCTCGACGGCTGACTTGGCGGCCGCGGGTGACTTCACCTGAGCCTGGGCATCGAATGCCTGCAACGAAGCAGCGATGGCCAACACTAAAAATAACTTTTTCATAAAACTGAAGTATTCACTAAAACATTGTTATAAGTTCCGATGTCATTGTTCCTGCGGTTCCTCCTCCGAAGTTTCCTCCTCCTTCGCCACTGAAGATACGGCGGCAATGGAGTCTCCTTCGCGGATGTTGATCAGGCGGACACCCTGGGTGGCGCGTCCGGAAACCCTGATTTCGGACACCGGCATCCTGATGGTAAGCCCG
>DVLC01000082.1 GCA_018715685.1 Candidatus Cryptobacteroides merdipullorum | reverse complement strand
GTCTTTTCCCTGCTGCTCCTCCTCAAAAATACGTTTGCCCATGTGCCAATACATCTGCACCCGGCAGAAATCCACACTGCGCACGGCCTGCGCCCTTGCTGCGTTTATAATCCCTCTGATATCATTCAGGAAAGTTTTCTCTTTTTTCAATACCTCATTCATGCCTCATTTCCCTTTTCATTAAGCAATTCCCAACAACCGTTTTTGTTGCTTCCGTGCCGATGGATAATATTGGCATTACGCAGCAAAGCAATGTGCTTTCTTACCATCCTGTCTGAAATCTCCATCTGGTTGCCGATTCCAATGGCAGTAACTTGTGGATTTTCCATGATGTGTGCAAGGACATCCCATGTCGTGTCGGAAAACTCAGGATGAAGCGTCTTCAGTTTATCAGGAACTTTATCAGGAACTTTATCAGGAACATCTGCCATCAGTGGTTCACCTTGATACTTTTTCAACGCATTAAGGATTTCGTTCAGCATAAAATCTATAAACGGCCCACAATCGGCTTTTTTTGTACTTGATTCTATGGCTTCATAATACAATTGCTGGTTGGCATATACCAGATTTTCAATAGGGAGATGCTCAAATACCGAATTGAGGCGTCCTAATATGAGAGATTGCCACAACCGCCCCATCCGTCCGTTCCCATCGCTGAACGGATGGATGAATTCAAATTCATAGTGAAAAACGCAACTACGGATAAGAAGATGGTCGGGAGCCTGTTTCAGCCAACAAAACAAGTCCTCCATAAGTTCAGGTACTCGCATGGGTGGTGGAGCAAGGTGAACACATCTGTCACCTTCAAATACACCGACTCCACTGCTACGGAAGCATCCTGGATTATCCACCAAGGCTTCCATCATCACCCTATGCGCTTTCAGAAGGTCTTTCATGTCAAACGGATTTAACGATGGATACAATTCATAAGTCCGTATGGCGTTTTTGACTTCTTGAATTTCTTTTAGTGGAGCCACTACGTGTTTCCCTTCCAATAAGTCATGCACCTGGCTTTCCGACAGTCTGTTGCCCTCTATGGCAAGCGAACTGTGGATAGTCTTGATTCTATTGGCTTTCCGTAAGCGCAGTCCGTCTGTCTGCTCCAAGCGTATGGCATACCGTTCTATTTGCGCAGATATTTCAGCAACGAGGCTGATTGCCCGGGAGCTCACGGTAAATGGAGGGATATATCCGGAATACTTTTCCTTGCTCATACCTCATCCTCCTCTAATTCTGCTACAATCTTGTCTATTTCAGCGCGCAGTTCGTTTTCCCGTGCCACAATCCGGCGGATGCGTTCGTTCAGTTCCTTGATGTCAGTCTTCGGGCGAGTGTCTTCGACCTCAATGTAACTGCTTGGCGACAAATTATAATCATTCTCGACAATGGTTTTATAATCAACCGATTTTGCAATATAGTCAACATCTTCCTTTTTATCGAAGATGTCCATGATCTTGTCTATATGCCGGTCTTCGAGTACATTGTTGTTTGTCTCCTTCGTGAAGAAACCTTCTCCGCTCGCATCTATGAACTGGATTTTAGTGTCCGACTTGTGTTTTGACAGCACCAGATATTTCCTGATTTTCTGCTCTGCTCCGCCTCGGTAGAAAATACCCTGAAAACAGACAATGGCAGCACGCCCACGGCTTGACAGGTAGCTCAAGGCATGAAGTACAAAGGCGAAATCGGCGAACAACCCTTTGATGTTCTTCTCGGAAGCATAGCCGTTGGCAGAACTCTCTATCGAGTCAAAAATGGCTTTCAAATCCGTATTCAGATTGGGATTTGTATGGGCGGTCTTGACCGCATCCTCCTTTATTTCCGGAGTTATGATACTGTCCGGTAAAGAAGCATAGTCAATGCTGTCGTCTCCTCCCTCGATATAGTCTGTAAAGTTTTCACTGATGAAACGATAGAACAATGGTCCCAGGACGAATTGCTTGAAGTCCCATCCGTCGACAGCTCCACGCACTTCGTTGGCTATTTTCCAAATCTGAGATTGTAACTGTTCTCTTTGTTGTATACTAGTCATTTTATTCACTTACTTTTATTGGTTTGGCACGCAGTAATATCTTCCATGACCATCATTGAATCCAAGGTAAAGATAATGATAAAAATGAAGAAGAGGAAAATCCTTATGACGTAGCTTCAGCTCCTCCATCTGTACTGCAGCCGGCATTCCAGCCTGCCCTGCTTCGGCGTGAGGTTCCAGGGGTACTGCACGCAGTCCAGCCGCAGCCAGATGCTGTGATGCCGTCCGAGATGCACTGCGGCATAGAGTGAAAGGTTCCAGCCGCGCCCGTAGAATGCCGGAACATTGAAGTTTCCCGGAGCGTCCTGCTGGTAGACATAGATGCGGTCGTTCCAGTTGTCTATGCGGAAGATGCCGCCCCGTAGGCTCAGGGTGAAACTATTCGTCTTCCGGCCCGCCTGGGCGTACCAGAGCCAGCCGAAATTCTCGCACCAGAGTGCGTTGAACCTGCCTGCCGCCGTCCATCCGCGCCAGCTGCCTTCGAGGTCGGCGCGCAGGTCGTTGCGCAGCGGGAACTCTTCCGAAGGCCGCAGCCGTCCGCTCCAGCGAAGCTTCGGAGCCAGGATGAATCCGCCGAACTTCAGCTCCGGCTTCAGCAGAACCAGAGTCTTGTACTGTGCCTGCCTTTTGTCGAGGCGGTAAGCGGCGTCGGCGGTGCAGACCATGTTGAAAGTCTCCCATCCGAGCGCGATTCCGCTGTATTCCTTGTAAGCGGCATCGTGCCAGCGGGCCTGCAAGGCGAATTTACGACCATACTCCGGAATCCAGATCAGCCCGCCGACGCCGCGGAGTCTGCCTGAATAGTCCGAACACAGTTCGCCGAAGACGCCGATGTCCGGGAATGACAGCCGCCAGTCGAACGATGCCGCCGATTCCGTCGCGGTAGCGCCGAGAGTCAGAGTTTTGGAGGACCATGAGAGATTGCCGATTATGCGCCTGCCGGTGAAAGAATATGCCGTGGTCAGGCTGAACCGGCCGAGATCCCATTCGGCGGCCGCTCCGAGAAGTTCGGGAGCCGCCGAACCGGTTGCCGAGATGCCGCTGGCGTTCTTTCGGAAGGACGCGGCCGAGGAGTATCCGCTCATGCTGAAGCCGCTCCAGAGCGCGAGCCCCTGGCCGAAGCGTGCGGAGAAATGCCCGATGATCGCCTTGGCGAGCACGCGCCTGCCGTAGTACGCCGCGCTGAAGGTGCCGGGAGTGAATTCGGGTTCGGAATAAGTCGTCCGCGAAGTCCAGCGGAACTCGGCTCTTTCGCCGAGCTCGGCGGCGTATTTCAACCTCGTGTTGTATTGCATCCCGCTTCTCAACGCACCGCCGAGAGTCAGAGACTGGTCCAGCCGCATGCTCCTTCTCTTTCCCGGCGCGGAGTCTGTGCGCAGCACCACGAAAGATTTTAAAGCGTCCGCCAGTTCCGGCGAGAAGCCGTCTATGAGCCCGAGTTCGCTGAACGACAGGATATCGCCGCTGCGCGAACGGTAGTCGATAAGGGACGCCGCCTGATATTGCGAAAAGAGGCCGGTGGAGAGCAGTTTCGCCTTCCCGGCGAGATTCAGGTCCGTAGGATGTTCCGCCAGTGACTGATAGCGTTCGAGTTCATCCTGCGCAAGGTCTTCGAGACATGAAGCGCCGCTGAAGTACAGGACAGCGCGCTCGAAGTCGGAGGAGGGGGAAGGGGATACGCGGACTGTTTCCGTAAGTCTTCCGGTGCCGCAAAGGGCCGCGCACAATGCCGCGGCGAGCAGAAGTGTTGAAGCCATAGTTTTAAGTTTTGTGTTGCCAAGATAAGCAAAAATGGCCGTATTGAAAGCCGTTCTGCGATAATTCGGAAAAT
Organism: Candidatus Cryptobacteroides merdipullorum; assembly: GCA_018715685.1. GTDB lineage: Bacteria > Bacteroidota > Bacteroidia > Bacteroidales > UBA932 > Cryptobacteroides > Cryptobacteroides merdipullorum. Next base: position 13,478 of record DVLC01000082.1, on the reverse strand, counting down.
AATTAGTAAATTGGCAAGTCTATTGATTCTGACTTATGAAAGATAAGATAGTTCTTCACGACAAGACGTTCAGGCCTTATATCGGCCACGACAGAATCATGGCGGCGATCGACGCCGTCGCGGCCAAGGTCAACGCCGATTTCGCGGGATGCGAGGACGTGCCCATTGTGCTCTGCGTACTGAACGGGGCAATACCCTTCACGGGCGAGCTCCTGCAGCGCCTCGATTTCAACTGCGAGCTCGTATCCATCAAGATGTCTTCATATCAGGGGACCAGGTCCACGGGCACCGTGCTCACGATGATGGGCCTCACTGCCGACGTGAAGGGCAGGCGCATAATCATCTGCGAAGACATCGTAGACACCGGCAACACCATAGTGGCGCTCAAGGAGATGCTGCTCGACAAGGGTGCCGCCGACGTCAAGATATGCACGATGCTCTTCAAGTCCGGCGTGTATGCGAAGCCGGACAAGGTCGACTACATAGGCATGGACATTCCGAACGCGTTCATCGTAGGCTTCGGTCTCGACTACAACGAGCTCGGGCGAAACACCAGGGATATTTACGTAATTGATGAAAATATGAAGTATTACATTCTTTTCGGCCCTCCGGGAGCCGGCAAGGGCACCCACGCCGGGGCCATAGCGGAAAAGTACAATCTCAAGCACATTTCGACTGGTGAACTCCTTCGGGCCGAGATAGCCGCGGGCACGCAGCTCGGCAAGGAGGCCAAGTCGCTGATCGACGCCGGGGAACTTGTCCCGGATTCAGTGGTCGAGGGTATGATCGAGAGCGCCTTCGACAAGGTCAAGGGCGTGAGCGGTTTCCTTCTTGACGGTTTCCCGCGCAATCTCTCGCAGGCGCAGGATCTCGACAAGATTCTCGAAAGGAGAGGCAGCGGTGTCACGGCTGTCGTGTCCCTGATGATTTCAGATGACATGATACGCCAGCGCATCGCTAACAGGGCGGCGATCGAAGGCCGCGCCGACGACGCCTCCGAGGCCACCATCACCAACCGTATCCGCACCTACCACGCCCAGACCGAGCCGCTGATCGAATATTACAAGAAGGCCGGCAAATACTACGAATGCAACTGCGAACACGGCGACATCAACGAGAACCGCCGCCGCGTGCTGAACCTCGTTGACAGCATACAGTAGGGGGAGGCTGCTTTGAGATACCCGGCGGCAGGCTCCGGCCTGCCGTCTTTCTTTGTTCCAGTGCCTTTTGCAGAGTATAAACGAATAACCGGAAATGAACACCATCATCGAATCCGTACTGAAAAGACTGTTTCCCGCACTCCTGTGCGTCTTCTCCCTGGCGGCGGGCCATTCCGCCTACGCCCAGGTTCCCGGTTCCACACCCTATTCCGGTATCGAGACCAAGCCTTCGTTCATGGGAGCGGAAAATAATTCTCTCAATGAATTCCGGTCCTGGATAGAGGACAGGCTTCAGCTGAATGACAAGCTTGAGTCCTCCCGGATTTTTTTCAGTGTCATCGTGGGCGAGGACGGAAGAGTATCCGGCTTCGAGGTCATCAGAGACGATACCGGAGATCCTGCTCTTCGAGCCGATCTGGAGCGCGTAGTCGCGATGTCTCCGCGATGGGCGCCTGGATTGCAGCGCGAGATCCCGCAAAGTGTTTCCGTGACCTTGTACGTTGATTTCATGCGGCCGGATCTGCTCGCGGAGAAAAGAAACCGTGCAGCCGGGGAGAAAAGGCGTCAGGAGGAACAGAAGGATATTGAGGCGTCCGCTTCTGAAAAAAGATTTATCGAGAACCTTGTCGCAATGGGGGCGGACCCGGAAACGGCGGTCATAGAGGACATCTCCGGGCTTGGACCGGTGATTTCCGCGGCAACGAAGCCAGTTGTCGTGATTTATTTCAAGAACCCTCTTCATCGGCCTTGCGCCAACCTGATTAAGCAGTGGAACGGCGTGCTTGCGGACTATGCCGGAAAATATGACCTGCGCGCAGTATATTCAAGATTGTCCTTTTCATCCGGATTCGAAGACTATCCTGCTTCGGCGCAGTTTGCGGAAGAGTTCGGACTTACGGCATATCCCGTGACTGTCTTCTTCTACGACCGCATGGGCGACTACGAATGTTTCACGGGGTTCGATCCGGAGAAAATCCCCGCATGGTTCGGCGGTATGATGGAAAAAGCTGATTTTTAATATGTCTGCATCATGAAAGTACTTCTTATAAACGGAAGCCCTCACAAGGAGGGCAACACCTTCATCGCCCTGAGCGAGATCGCCGGGACACTCCGTGAACTCGGGGACGAGGCTGAAATCGTGTGGATAGGCAACAGGCCTGTGCGCGGATGCATAGCCTGCGGCTCATGCCACAAGACGGGACATTGCGCGTTTCAGGACGGCGTGATGCCAGGGATTCTTGCGAAGGCCGCCGAAGCCGACGGAATCGTCGTCGGTTCTCCGGTCTATTATGCCGGACCCAACGGAGCCTTGTGCGCCGTGCTCGACAGGATGTTCTATTCGGGAGGACGCTTCCTTCAGCGCAAGCCGGCTGCGGCTGTTGTGGTCTGCCGCAGGGGAGGGGCAAGCGCCGCTTTTGACCGCTTGAACAAATATTTCACGATGAGCAACATGCCCGTAGTGCCTTCGCAGTACTGGAACAGCGTCCACGGGCATAAGCCGGGCGAGGCGGCGCAGGATGCCGAGGGGCTTCAGACCATGCGCACCCTCGCGCGAAACATGCACTGGATGCTCCACGGGCTCGATGCCGGTAGGGCGGACTCCGTCAACCCCGAGCCCCGCGAACGCACGAATTTCATCCGCTGACCGTTCCGGATTTCACCGGCCGCCAATCATTGGCTCTCCCGCCGTCGCCTTTCACGACGGATGACTTTCATTTTCGGTTTTTGCAATCCACCTGCACGCAAAGGCCTGCCCACAGGTGTCTGTAGGGCATGTCGGTGACGACGGTGGAAGGAAATTGTGTCCACCTTCGACACTATTCGGCCTTCCATGCTCCTGCAAGCCATCCGACCCGCGCAGGTGGATTGCAGAATTACATTACAATAAGGAATTCACATGGATGACATGCTCCGCTTTTTCATGCCCGGGGAGTCACTCCGGAGCTTGAACTGTTTTGGCTTCTGGCGAAAACCAGAACTAATACTCGTCCCAGCTCTTGATGCCTATGTCGTCGAGCGACTTCGCGCAGAAGGCACGGATATAGGCCGTGGCGAGACGGCTGTTGGTGATCAGCGGAACATTGAAGTCGATTGACGCGCGTCTCATCTTGTAGCCGTTGCTGAGCTCCTTGCGCGAATAGTTCTTCGGAATGTTCACCACGAGATCCACCTCGTGCGTGCGTATCAGCTCGAGAGCCGAAGGTTCGTTCGGTTCCATCCCGTCGGCCTCCTCGTGCGGCCACAGCGCCCTGTGCGCCGGTACTCCGTTCTCGTTGAGATACTTGCATGTGCCTTCGGTCGCGTAGATCTTGATGCCTTTCTCGTAGAGCTTGTGGCAGGCGAGAAGCAGATCCGCCTTCTGGATCGGATTGCCCGAAGAAATCAGCACCGCATGCTCCGGAATCCTGTGTCCGACGGAGAGCATGGCCTTGAGCAGGGCCTCGTCAAGATTGTCGCCTATGCAGCCCACCTCGCCGGTGGATGCCATGTCCACTCCGAGCACGGGGTCGGCGTGGCTGAGGCGCGAGAACGAGAACTGCGAACACTTGATGCCCATATATTCGAGCTCGAACGGATCCACCTTCATCGGTTCTGGATGCTCGCCGAGCATGCAGCGGGTGGCAAGGTCTATGAAATTAACTTTCAGCACCTTCGATACGAAGGGGAAGCTGCGCGACGCGCGCAGGTTGCATTCGATGACCTTGATGTAGTTGTCGGTCGCCAGGAACTGGATGTTGAAGGGGCCGGTGATATGCAGCTCAGCCGCGATGGCTGCTGTGGTCTTGCGTATCTTGGCGGCCGTGATTCCGTAGATCTTCTGCGGAGGGAACTGTATCGTGGCGTCTCCCGAATGCACTCCCGCAAACTCGATATGTTCGGATATCGCCGAGGCTATGACCTTGCCGTTGTCGGCGACGGCGTCGCATTCGAGCTCCTTGCAACGCTGCATGAACGAGCTGATCACGACCGGATGTTCCTCTGAGACCTCCACGGCCATCGCCAGGAACACCTTCATGTCCTCCTTGCTGTAGCATACGTTCATCGCGGCGCCGGAGAGCACGTACGAAGGCCGGACGAGCACCGGGAAACCGACTTCGTCGACGAACTTGTCGATATCGTCCATTGTCGTGAGCTCCCTCCAGCGCGGCTGGTCTATGTGCAGCTTGTCTACGATCTGCGAGAACTTGTTGCGGTCTTCGGCCCTGTCGATATCGTCGGCCGATGTCCCCAGCAGCCGTATTCCTCCGCGCATCAGCGGCAGCGCGAGGTTGTTCGGAATCTGTCCGCCCACGCTGACGATGACGCCGTAGGGCTTCTCGAGCTCGCAGATGTCCATGACGGTCTCGAAGCTGAGCTCGTCGAAGTACAGCCTGTCGCAGGAGTCGTAGTCGGTCGATACGGTCTCGGGATTGTAGTTTATCATTATGGACTTGTAGCCGCGGCGGTGCAGGGTCTGGAGGGCGTTGACGCCGCACCAGTCGAACTCCACGCTGCTGCCTATCCTGTAGGCTCCGGAGCCGAGGACTATCACGGTGCGGTGCCCCTCATTGAATCTCACGTCGTCGGTCTCGCCGTTGTACGTAAGGTAGAGGTAGTTGGTGCTTGAAGGGAACTCGGCCGCGAGAGTGTCGATCTGCTTGACGTGCGGACGCAGTCCGAGGGACTTGCGCAGCGAGCGCACCTCGCCTTCCTGTATTCCGAACACTCGGCTTATCTGTATGTCCGAGAAGCCCTGGCTCTTGGCGCGGCGCAGCAGTTCCGGACCCACCTTGTCGAGAGACTCGCATTTCTCCATCTCGCGGTAGGTGTTCTCGATGTTTTCAAGTTTGTCGAGGAACCATTTGTCGATATGGGTGAGCTCGTGGATGCGGTCGACTCCGTAGCCGGACTGGAGCGCGGCCGCGATCGCGAAGATTCTGGTGTCGGTAGGGTTCTTCAGGGCCTCGTCGAGATCCTCGGTCTTGTAAGGCTTGTTGCAGACGAAGCCGTGGGCGCCCTGGCCTATCATCCTGAGGCCTTTCTGAATCGCCTCCTCGAAGTTGCGTCCTATGGCCATGACCTCTCCGACGCTCTTCATGCTCGAACCTATCTCGCGTGAGACTCCCTTGAATTTCGCGAGGTCCCAGCGGGGAATCTTGCAGACCACATAGTCGAGAGCCGGCTCGAAGAAGGCCGGAGTCGTCTTGGTCACCGAGTTCTTGAGCTCGAACAGGCCGTAGCCGAGGCCGAGCTTGGCCGCGATGAAGGCGAGAGGGTAGCCGGTCGCCTTGGAGGCGAGGGCCGACGAGCGGCTCAGTCGGGCGTTGACTTCGATGACCCTGTAGTCCTCGCCGTCGGGGCTGAACGCATACTGGACGTTGCATTCGCCGATTATGCCCACATGGCGCACTATGTCGATGGCTATCTTGCGCAGGAAGTGGAACTCCTTGTTGGAGAGGGTCTGCGACGGGGCCACCACGATGCTCTCGCCCGTATGTATGCCGAGAGGGTCGAAGTTCTCCATGTTGCAGACGGTGATGCAGTTGTCGTAGCTGTCGCGCACGACCTCGTATTCGATTTCCTTCCATCCGCGCAGGGACTTCTCGACCAGCACCTGGGGCGAGAAGGCGAAGGCCTTGCCGGCCAGGGCTTCAAGCTCCTCCTCGTTCTCGCAGAATCCCGAGCCGAGTCCGCCGAGGGCGTAGGCCGCGCGTATGATCACGGGATAGCCGACGCTTGCCGCTGCCGCGCGTGCCTCCTCAAGGTTGGAGGCGGCGTGCGACTTGATGGTCTTGACTCCTATTTCGTCGAGCTTTTTCACGAAAAGCTCGCGGTCTTCAGTGTCGATTATGGCCTGCACCGGCGTTCCGAGCACCTTCACCCCGTATTTGTCGAGGACTCCGCTGCGGAAGAGCTGCACTCCGCAGTTCAGGGCCGTCTGGCCTCCGAACGAGAGCAGTATTCCCTGAGGCTTCTCCTTGGCGATGACCTTCTCGACGAAGTACGGAGTCACGGGCAGGAAGTAGATTTTGTCGGCCACTCCCTCCGACGTCTGCACGGTGGCGATGTTGGGGTTGATCAGGACCGTGCTGATTCCTTCCTCCCTGAGCGCCTTGAGGGCCTGCGAACCGCTGTAGTCGAATTCTCCGGCCTCGCCGATCTTGAGGGCGCCCGAACCCAGGACCAGGACTTTCTTTATGCTTGTGTCTGTCATAGCTCTACAATCTGGAAATGAATTCATCGAAAAGGAATTCCGTGTCCACGGGACCGCTTGAGGCCTCGGGGTGGAACTGCGCCGAGAAGAAGGGCTTGCTGCGGTGGCGTATGCCCTCGTTGGTGCCGTCGTTCATGTTGACGAAGTAAGGCTCCCAGTCTCCGCCGAGCGTGCTGTCGTCGACGGCGAAACCGTGGTTCTGCGAGCTTATGAAGCATTTGTTGCTGCCGCACATCCTCACCGGCTGGTTGTGGCTGCGGTGACCGTACTTGAGCTTGAAGATTCCGGCTCCGGCGGCTATGGACATCAGCTGGTTGCCCATGCAGATGCCGAACACGGGTCTGTCGCCCTGAAGTGCCTTCGCGATGTTTTCTATGGCCGTGCCGCAGAGAGTGGGGTTTCCCGGGCCGTTGGAGATGAACAGTCCGTCCCACTCCATTTGGTTGAAGTCGTAGTCCCAGGGCACGCGGACAACTTCCACTCCGCGCGTAATCAGGCAGCGCAGTATCTGGTGCTTGACTCCGCAGTCCACGAGCACGACCCTTTTGGGGCCGCTGCCGTACTTTATGGTTTCGCGGCAGCTTACGAGCGCGACCTGGTTCTCCTTGTCGGGGTCATAGAAGGGCACCTCGTCCGCTTTCACGTCTTCCGGGACAATCTTTCCGAGCATCGCCCCTTCTTCCCGTATGATCTTGGTCAGCTCCCGGGTGTCGATGCCGCATATTCCGGGAATCTTCTCCTCCTGAAGCCACTGTCCGAGACTCATCTTGGCGTCCCAGTGGCTGTATTTCTCGCTGTAGTCGGAGATTATCAGCCCTCTGACATGGATTTTCTCGGATTCGAAGTTCACGCTGAGCCCGTCGGAGTCCTTCTCCATGGAGGGGATGCCGTAGTTGCCTATCAGGGGATAGCTGACGCAGAGAATCTGTCCGGAGTAGGAAGGGTCCGTCAGACTTTCAGGGTAACCTACCATCGCCGTGGAGAACACGACTTCTCCGCCGGCAGGTCCGTCGTAGCCGAAACTCCATCCGTGAAGGATGTGTCCGTTCTGAAGAACGAGTGATGCTTTCTTGCGATTCTGTGCCATATATTACCAGTTGGAAGCTTTTTTCATCAATTCCGCTATCTTGTCGTTGCATAGGTTTCCCATGCTGCCTATGTGGGAATGTCCGAGATCCGAGGCCTTGAGCGACTCCATGTTTCCGAGGGAGCTTTCGAACCGGCCTTCGTTGACCTCGACTCCGACCTGCCTGTATGCCTCTCTGAACGGGGTTCCGGCAAGCGTGCGCCTGTTCACTTCCTCCACGGTGAACAGGTGGCGGTAGAGAGGATTGTCGAGTATGTGTGCGTTCACTTCGACATGGGCGAGCATGTAGTCCGTCATTCCTATGCAGTCGTGCATGAGCTCCAGGCGGGGAAAGAGAATGTCCTTGAGCAGCTGCATGTCGCGGTGATAGCCGTGGGGCATGTTGCTGCAGAGCATCGAGATTTCGTTCTCGCAGGCGAGAATCATGTCGCACTTTCCGCGGATGATCTCCCAGACGTCCGGATTCTTCTTGTGCGGCATGATGCTGGAGCCGGTCGTCAGTTCGTCGGGGAAATGTATGAAACCGAAGTTCGGACACATGTACATGCAGCAGTCGGCGGCGAACTTGTTGAGCGTCAGGGCCACCGAGCCAATGGCGGAGGCAACGCTCCTCTCGGCCTTGCCTCTTTCGAGCTGTGCGGCCACGCTGTTGTAGACCGGCGTGTCGAAGCCGAGCAGCTCCGTGGTCATCTGCCTGTCGAGCGGGAAGGAGTTGCCGTAGCCGGCCGCGGAGCCGAGAGGGTTGCGGTTGATGAGTCTGTAGGCTCCTCCGAGCATGAACATGTCGTCGGCGAGCGCCTCCGCGTATGCTCCGAACCACAGGCCGAACGACGAGGGCATCGCGAGCTGGTTGTGGGTGTATCCGGGGAGGAGAATCTCCCTGTATTTCTCACTCAGCGACTGGAGAGTGCCGAAAAGGGCCAGCACCTCCTCGCGCAGCCTGCGCAGCTCGTCTCGCAGGAAAAGCTTTATGTCCACGAGAACCTGGTCGTTGCGGGAGCGACCGGAATGAATCTTCTTGCCTGTCTCTCCGAGCTCGCGGGTGAGCATGAGCTCGACTTGCGAGTGGATGTCCTCGACATCGTCCTCAAGCCGGAAACTGCCGTCTTCAATGCTTGCCGCGATGCGGTCAAGAGCGGAGTCAAGCCTCTCAAGCTCATCCTGTTCAAGCAGCCCTATGCTGCGGAGCATGCGTATGTGCGCCTTCGATCCCAGGACGTCATATCCTGCGAGCCTCATGTCGAGGAGGCGGTCGTTCCCGACCGTGAAATTCTCCACCTTCCCGGTGGCTGAAGTGCCTTTATTCCACAAAGTTGCCATAGAATGCGTTTATGAATGCGATATAGCCGTCTATTCCGGCGCATATCTCACTGGTCAGTATGTATTCGTCGGCGCGGTGGGAGCGGGCGGAGTCTCCCGGGCCGAGCTTGAGCGCGTCGCAGCCGAGCCTCATCCAGTCCGAGGTGGTGGGCGAGGAGAATGCCGGCATTCCGGCGTCTGCCGCAGCTTTCAGAAGGGGAGAGTCCTGCCTGGTCGCCGACGAGCGGTTCCCGAGGTTGCGCGGACGCAGCTCGCTCCGGCAGATTTTCTGCAGTTCCTCAAGAACTTCGGCGTTGGTGTATTTTTCAGTCGGGCGTATGTCCACGACGAAGCGGCATTCGTCCGGAATCACGTTGTGCGCGCTCCCTGCCTGAATCTGGGTCACATTGAGCATCACTTCTCCCATGGCAGTGGAGATTCTGTCGAAGCTGTGCGCCCGCAGGGCGGCGATGTCGTCGAGGGCGATATACAGGGCGTTGACGCCTTCTCCTCTCGCAGCATGCCCGCTTTTGCCTCGGGCGAGTCCGTCAAGCACCAGCAACCCCCGCTCACTGGTCGCCGCCTTCATGCAGGTAGGCTCGCCGACTATCGCCCAGTCGGGGAGATTCAGCCCTCCGGTCACGAGCGGACCTTCTGGTGCGAACACTGCCGCGGCTCCGTTCTCGCCGGATCTCTCCTCCTCGCTGCCGAGCACGAGCAGCAGGTTGAACGGCAACGGAGCTTCAAAAAAATGGCGGAATGCGGCAATCATCGATACCACACTACCGCCATCGTCATTGGCTCCGAGTCCGTAGATTATGCTGTCGTCGACTCCCGGATCGTATGGGTCGCGGGTATAGCCTCCCGCCGCCGGTACGGTGTCCATGTGGGCAAGGAGGGCGAGTGTCTTTTTCTTGGGACTGAAATTCCGGCAGGGGACCATGAGATTGTTGCCGAAGCGGCGGTGGGGGAGTCCGAAGCCGTCGAGCGCCGAGGAAAGGAGGGAGCAGACCCCGTCTTCCCCGAAGGACGGCGAAGGTATGCGTATCATCTGCCTCAGCAGTTCGGTGTATTCTTCAGTCCTGATCATCAAGTGTCAGTCTTGTTCCGGTGTCGCTCAGCAAATCCGACGAGTGTCTGATAACCACCGAGGCCGCTCCTGCCCGGAGGGCCGCAAAAGAATTCTCGAGCTTGGGAATCATGCCGTCGGCTATGCGGCCTTCGGCCTTCAGCCTTTCGAATTTTCCCGGCCCGATCGAGGGTATCACGCTTGTCTCGTCAAATTTGTCGTAAAGTACGCCATTTTTTTCGAAACAATAAAGAAGTTCCGCATTTAATGCTGAAGAAATGCTCGAAGCTACGGTGTCGGCGTTGGTGTTGAGCAGGTTTCCGCGGCCGTCGTGGTTGATGGCGCAGAACACCGGGGTGAGTCCGGCCTGCATCAGGGTGCGGATCGCGGAGGTGTTGACGGAGGCCGGGGTCACGTCTCCGACGAAGCCGTAGTCCAGTTGCGTCATGCCGTCGGAAAGCAGTCTTGGCGGGCGCCGCCCGGCTGTGATTACCGATGCGTCGCAGCCTGAGAGGCCTATGGCGTCGCAGCCGGCGGCCTGGAGCAGGGCGGTGATGTGTTTGTTGCACCAGCCGGCGTAGACCATGGTGACTATGCGCAGTGTCTGCTCGTCGGTCACGCGTCTGCCTTCGACCATCTGAGGTTCGATTCCAAGTTGTTTCTGCATCTTGCTCGCCAGCGCTCCGCCTCCGTGGACGAGTATTTTCTGCCCTTCAAGTTTTGCGAAGTCGCGGCAGAACTGCGTCAGCAGCTCTTCGTTGTCCACGACGTTTCCGCCTATCTTGACTACTTTGATCATAATCTGTATTTCTGGTTTTCTGTCAAAGGCAGGAGGATTGCCTCCAGAGAGGTTCCGCGCTTCGCGCTTCTTCCCGTCACTTCTCCGCTTCGCTCCGAAGCGCCACCCGCTCACGGCCGCGGGCGGCCAGCCTCTCCAGAGGCAATCCTCCTGCTTCGACATGAGTAATATTATGGTGATTACTATTACAAAATTCAATCGCTTTCAGGTCCACTGTTCAGCCGGTTTGCAATCCGGCTCCGGAGCATCACCCGCTCACGGCTGCTGGTGGCCAGCCTCCCGGGAGGCAATCCTCCTGCTTCGACGAGGTGTAATATTATGGTAATCAGTTGTTGCAGTATAGTTCAAGTCCAAGTTGTCCGGCTGAATTGTCCGCAGGCAGGGGACTTGCAGCTTCACCCGCTGTCGGTATTGGGTCGCCTCAGTAGTTCCGCTTGTTAGTGGTTCGAGTTTAATCTCAGGCCCACACCGTTGCTTCTGTCGTTCAGAGTTCGAATTCTATCCCGTACTCCCGCCGCGTCAGCGGCCCGGCGGAGCGTCAGCGAGATTTGCTTGCAAATCGAAGCAGCGCAGCCGGCGACCGTAGCGATAGCGTAGGTCGAGTGTGCCCCTGGGGGCTGTCGCTTAGCGACTGGGGGTGAAACTGAAGCAACTGCTTGCGCAGCTTAGTCCCGCGCAAGCAGTTGCTTCAGCACCGCTTGCGCGGAGACCACGCGGTTGGCCGCTTCGGGGATCACGAGCGAGCGGGGGCCTTCGATCACCTCGTCGGAGACTATCATGTTGCGGCGCACGGGCAGGCAGTGCATGAAGAAGGCGTTGTCGGTCAAGGCCATCTTCTCCGCGGTCACGGTCCAGCCGCGGTCGCGGCAGAGAACCTTGCCGTAGTCAGGGCCGTCGGGCACCGACCAGTTCTTGGCGTAGACGAAGTCGGCTCCGCGCAGGGCCTCGTCCTGGTCATGCGTGACCACGGCGTTCCCCGTGAACTCCTTCGGCAGATCGTAGCCTTCGGGGTTGGCTATCACGAAGTCGTATCCGGCGAACTCCATGCCTTCGGCGAAGGAGTTGGGCACAGCCTGGGGCAGTGCCTTTGGGTGCGGTGCCCAGGTCATCACGACCTTGGGACGGGCCTTGGTCTTGTGCTCCTCGATGGTGATGATGTCGGCGTAGGTCTGAAGGGGATGCCTCGTGGCGGCCTCCATGCTGAAAACCGGCTTTCCGGAATATCTGATGAACTGGTTCAGCACCTCCTCGCCGTAGTCGCGCTCCCTGTCCGTGAGTCCGGCGAACGAGCGCACGCCTATGATGTCGCAGTAGCAGCCCATGACCGGAATCGCTTCGAGCAGATGCTCGCTCTTGTCGCCGTCCATGACCACTCCGCGCTCGGTCTCAAGCTTCCACGCGCCCTGGTTCACGTCGAGCACTATCACATTCATTCCGAGGTTCATCGCGGCTTTCTGCGTGCTCAGCCTGGTGCGCAGGCTGTTGTTGAAGAACACCATGAGCAGGGTCTTGTTGCGGCCGATCTCCTGGTCGGCGAAGGGATGTTCCTTCACGTATTTCGCAGCCTCCATCGCGTCTTGCAGGCTGCCGAGCTGTCTTATCGAGGTGAAATGTTCCATATGATCTGTCAATTGTCCGTTGTCGTGAGTTCCTTCCAGCTCCGTATGAAGCGGTCGGCGGTTTCAATGCTGATGGTCAGCGACGGCAGCAGCCTTATGACTTTGGGCCCTGCCGCTCCGGTGAAGAAGTGTCGCTCGAAGAGCAGGCGGTCACGCAGTCCGACGAATTCGTCCTTCAGCTCCAGTCCTATCATGAGGCCTTTCCCCCGGTAGTCGGTGAGAGCCGGATCAAGCCCGGACGGGCCGTTGAAAGCCTGACGGAAATGCTCTCCGACGCGGGCGGCGTTTTCTATGAGATGCTCATTCTCGATCACGTCGAGAACCGCCAGAGCAGCCGCGCAGGCGAGGTGGTTTCCTCCGAAAGTGGTGCCGAGCATGCCGTATTCCGGCTTTATGGCGGGGGAGATCAGCACTCCGCCGATGGGGAAGCCGTTCGCCATGCCCTTGGCTGTCGTGATGATGTCCGGGCGTATGCCGGAGAACTGATGGGCGAAGAAGCGCCCGCTGCGTCCGTATCCCGACTGTATTTCGTCGGCTATGAGCAGGGTTCCGTATTTGTCGCAGAGGCCGCGCAGTTCCCTCATGAACTCGTCGGAAGGTTCGTAGATGCCGGCGACTCCCTGTATGCCCTCGATGATCACGGCCGCATATTCCCTGCCGGACAGCTCGCGCTCGACGGCTGCCGTGTCTCCGAGTTCCACGAAGCTCACCTTGCCGTTCTCGTTGAAGGGGGCGCGGATCTTCGGGTTGTCGGTGGCGCTGACCGCTCCGCTGGTACGGCCGTGGAACGCGCGTCCGAACGCAAGTATCCTGGCCCGGCCGGTCGCGAACGAGGCGAGCTTCATCGCGTTCTCGTTGGCCTCCGCCCCGCTGTTGCAGAGGAAGAGGCTGTAGTCGTCGTAGCCGCTGGCCTTTCCGAGACGGCGGGCGAGTTCGGTCTGGAGTCCGTTCTTGACCGCGTTGGAGTAGAAGCCGAGCGTCGCGAGCTGCCTGCCGACCGTTTCCACATAGTGGGGGTGGCAGTGGCCTATGCTGATGACCGCATGTCCGCCGTAGAGGTCGGTGTATTCGGTGCCGTCGGCTGTCCATAAGGTGGTGTCGAGCCCGCGCACGGGTTCGATGTCCCAGAGTCTGTATACTTCGAAGAGATTCATGTCAGAATGCGGATGCTTTGAGTTTCAGTCCGGTGCTCTCGGGAAGGCCGGACATCAGGTTCATGTTCTGGACGGCCTGGCCGGATGCGCCTTTGAG
>DVLC01000081.1 GCA_018715685.1 Candidatus Cryptobacteroides merdipullorum | reverse complement strand
TTGCTCGACTTCCGCTGTCGCTTCAGTCGCCGTCTTCGCTGCATCGATTTGCGGGAGCAAATCTCGCTGACGCTGCGCCTGGGCCGCTGAAGCGGCCGTGGCAGAATTCACAAAAATTTGCCGACAGGTGGAGCGCTTCCATTTTAAATATAAAGCTGCGCGTTTGCTCGACTTCCGCTGTCGCTTCAGTCGCCGTCTTCGCTGCGTCGATTTGCGGGAGCAAATCTCGCTGACGCTGCGCCGGGGCGCTGATGTCACAAAAAATTAAGCGCCGCGGTCGGCGTCTTATGGAAGTTTCGTTGTATTTTTGCGGCAAATTATTCTGAAAAATGGTTAAACGAGTTTTGTTTTCGCTGATGCTGCTGGCCGGACTTTATGCTTCAGCGGCTGCTGAATCCCTTAAAATGGCGGTGATTTCCGATGTGCACCTCATGGCACCCTCCCTGCTCAAACAGGACGGCGAAGCTCTGGAGGCCTATATCGCCAATGACAGGAAACTCCTGCGCGAGGGCCCTCAACTTGTCAGAGAAGCATCGGCGCGCATTCTCGACGAGGCGCCGGACGTGCTGCTGATAACCGGTGATCTCACGAAGGACGGGGAGACCGTCTCTCATCTTTATCTTCGCGACAGCTGCCTTGCACCGTTGCGCGACGCCGGAATACGCATATTCGTGATCCCCGGCAACCATGATGTCAACAACCCCCATGCGGTCGAATTCGACGGAGACCATACGACCCGCGTGCCGACTCCTTCGGCTGAGGAATTCGCGCAGATATATTCGGACTACGGATACGGCGACGCGATCGCCCGCGACTCCCATTCCCTGAGCTATGTGGCCCAGCTCGCGCCGGGCCTGCGCATTCTCTGTCTCGACGCCTGCCGCTATGAGGACAACAGTTTCGAGGAGAACACCTGCATAACTCCCGGCCGCCTGAAGAAGGAGACTCTTCGTTTCATCAAGGAGCAGGCGAAAGCCGCCCGCAAGGACGGCCAGCGCATGATAGCGATGATGCATCACGGAGCCGTGCGCCACTGGAAATGGCAGACCATAGTGATGGGGGACTACCTCGTCGACAACTGGCGCAGCGTGGGCAGTCTTCTCGGCCGCCTTGGTGTCGATGTGGTTTTCACCGGACATTTCCATTCTCATGACATCTCGACCCGCGGCCGGCTTACCGATGTCGAGACCGGATCGCTCGTGTCGTATCCCGCTCCGATGAGATTCGTGAAGATTGACGGTGACAGCATGCATATCCGCACGGAACTGCTGTCCGGAGACGGCCTGAGTTTCCCGAGCGGCAACAGCTTCGAGCAGGAGATGCTCGAATATGCCGACGGAGCGATGAGGGGAGTGGTTGACGGCATCATTCCGGAGAAAGTGAGCCGTGAGACCAAGGAACGCTGCTGCGCAATACTTGCGAAAGCCTATACGGCGCATCTGCTGGGCGACGAGAGCGTCAGCGAAGAAGATGCCGCTGAACTGAAGGCGGCGGCGAAGCAGCTCCGCAGGGAGTCTTGCCTGTACGCCTTCGTCCTGAACCGCGTGGGACGGAATTTCTGGACGGACCTCACTCCTGCGGACTGGGACGTGACCATCGAACTCCGTCCAGTGAAATAATATGATTCTGACTGCGCGGGCGGCTGCGTGGAATGCCGGTTGGGCGAAGCGGCTATTTCAGCAGCCCGAGCGCGATGCGTCTGCGGTCGAAGTCGACGTCGAGGACTCGCACGCGTATCTGCTGATGCAGCTTGAGCACCTTTGACGGGTCGGTGCCGCGCGGCCCGAGCTTCGAGACATGTATGAGGCCGTTCTCATGCAGCCCTATGTCCACGAATGCGCCGAAATTGGTGATGTTGGTCACGATGCCGGGCAGCTCCATACCCGCTTTCAGGTCTTCGATGGAATGGATGTCGTCGGAGAAGGAAAAGTCCGCGGCCTGCTCCCTGGGGTCGAGTCCTGGCTTGGCGAGCTCCTTGAGTATGTCGTTGATGGTAGGAAGGCCTGCATCGGCGGTCACGAAGTCTCCTGCATGTATTTTCGAGCAGAGTTCCGCGTTTCCTACGAGTTCTCTTGTGCTGACTCCCAGAGACGCGGCCATTCTGTCCACGATTCCGTAGGATTCGGGGTGCACGGCAGAGTTGTCCAGCGGATTCTCGGCCTCGCGGATCCTCAGGAATCCGGCGCACTGTTCGAAGGCCTTGGCTCCGAGTCGTGGCACATCCATCAGCTCGGCGCGACTGCGGAATCCGCCTTTCTTCTCTCTGGTGGCCACGATGTTCTCCGCCAGAGATGGGCCGATTCCGGCTACATACGCAAGCAGCCAGGGCGACGCGGTGTTGAGGTTGACGCCCACGAGGTTCACGCAGCTCTCCACCGTATTGTCGAGCTTCTCCTTCAGGAGATTCTGATCGACATCGTGCTGATACTGTCCTATTCCCAGATTCTTGGGGTCTATCTTGACCAGTTCGGCCAGGGGATCCATCAGACGCCGGCCAATCGACACGGCTCCGCGCACTGTCACGTCTTCGTCTGGAAATTCCCTGCGTGCGATTTCGGAAGCGCTGTAGATCGACGCCCCGTCCTCGCTGACCGTCCAGACCTTGCAGCCTTCGGGCAGCCGTATGCGCTTCATGAACTCCGCCGTTTCGCGGGATGCGGTGCCGTTTCCGATGGCGACAGCCTCGATACGATATTTGTCGAGCATCTGCTGGACGCTCATTATCGCCTTGATCTTGTCGTTTTGAGGCGGATGAGGGTATATTATGGTATGGTGCAGCAGCCGTCCCTGTTCGTCAAGGCAGGCTATCTTGCAGCCGTTGCGGAATCCGGGATCGATGGCCATGGTGCGCTTCTGCCCGACCGGAGGGCTCAGCAGAAGCTGGCGCAGATTCTCTCCGAACACGCGTATGCTTTCGATGTCGGCCTTCTGTTTGGCTTCCCGTATGATTTCTCCGGAAATCGACGGTTCGAGCAGGCGCTTGTAGGAATCCTCGCCGGCGGCACGAACTTCTTCGGCGGCTTCTTTCGAGGCGATGCGGCGACCGTGCGCCCAGTAGCGGTAGACGCTTTCGGCGCAGCGTTGCGGATCGGCGTCGATCTCAATGTTCAGGTAGCCTTCGTTCTCCGCGCGCAGCATGGCGAGCAGGTTGTGCGAGGGTATGCGGCTGACAGGAAAGCTGAAATCGAAATAGCTGCGGTATTTCGCGGCTTCGGGATTCTCGCGTCCGGCTTTCGTGACGCTTGAGCGGATGCGCCGTGTGCGGAAGACCCTGCGGAGTTCCTCCCTGATTCCGGCGGTTTCGCTGAACCTTTCGGCGATGATGTCGCGGGCTCCGGCGAGCGCGTCTTCGGCTGACGCCACCTTGTCGCCGACGAATTTCGCTGCTTCGTGCTCCGGATTGGCCGCGGTCGCGTTCCAGAGCATGTCAGCCAGCGGTTCCAGCCCTTTTTCGCGGGCGGCTGTGGCGCGGGTGCGCCGTTTCGGCCTCCATGGCAGGTATATGTCCTCCAGCTCGGTCGACGAGACGCAGTTCCCGATGCGCGCACGCAGACCGTCAGTCAGCGCTCCGGCTTCGGATATGGTCTTCAATACAGTCTCCTTGCGTTTCTCCATCTCGTCGAACACATCGGCCCAGTGCCTCACTTCGGCGACCTGTGCGTCATCCATCCCGCCTGTCTTTTCCTTGCGGTAGCGGCTGATGAACGGAATGGTGTCGCCGTCGGCGAACATTTCCACGCAATTCTCGACCTGCCAGTCCTTGACTCCGAGCAGACCGGCTATGTGTTTGATATAGATTTCTTTCATTTCGCCGGTCTGATTTTGCGGAACTTAAGTCCGAGTACGCCCCAGAACGCCTCCCCGAAGATTCCGCCCGACATCTTGGAAGTGCCGAGCTGGCGGTTCACGAAAATCACCGGAACCTCCGCCAGTTTGAATCCCAGCTTCCTGGCGGTGTATTTCATCTCTATCTGGAATCCGTAGCCTTTCATCCTGACGGCGTTGAGGTCTATGGTCTCCAGTACTTTCCGCGTGTAGCACACGAAACCGGCCGTGCTGTCGTAGATCTTGAATCCGAGCACTGTTCGCACATAGATCGAGGCGCAGTAGGAGATCAGGATGCGCGACATCGGCCAGTTGACCACGTTGATGCCGTTGGAGTAGCGCGAGCCTATCGACATGTCTGCACCGTCCTCTGCGCAGGCCCTGTAGAGCCTCGGAAGGTCGTCGGGATTATGGGAGAAGTCGGCATCCATCTCGAAAATGTAGTCGTAGCCGTGGTCGAGAGCCCAGCGGAAACCGGTCACATAGGCGGTGCCGAGCCCCATCTTTCCCGGACGCTGGATCAGGAACAGCGTGTCGGTCCAGGCTTTCTGGAGGGATTTCACGACATCGGCGGTGCCGTCCGGCGAGCCGTCGTCGATGATAAGTACGTGATAGTTTCCTTCGAGGCCGAATACGGCGGTGATGATCTTCGAGATGTTCTCGACCTCGTTGTATGTGGGTATTATGACTAATTTCTTTTCCATATTGTCACAAATATAGCGTTTTCTTATTTTTGCGCATAAAATTTCATGAACATGGTCAGCAGGTTTGACATTCCCCTGAGGGTGCCGTCGGCGGAAATCCGCCGGATCGCGTCGGAGACGGCTTCCGAATATACATTGATATATACCAAGCCCACCGCGCTCGAATGGGTGGACCACGGACTCGAAAGGATGCTGCAGGTGGCGGAATATACGGGGGCGGCGCTGCTTTATGCCGACCATTTCGCTTCTTCGGGCGGCGTGACCGCTCCCGCTCCGGTCATCGACTGGCAGAAGGGTGCGCTGCGCGACGACTTCGACTTCGGCGGAGTGATGCTCTTCCGGAGTTCCGCTCTGAAGGAGGCCGCGTCGAGGATGACGGACGGATATGAGTACGCGGGGTTGTACGATCTGTGGCTCAAGGTTTCGCAGAAGGGGAGCTTCGTGCATGTCAACGAATACCTTTACAGCGAGGTGGAGCTTGACACCCGCAAGTCCGGGGAGAAGCTTTTCGACTATGTGGACCCGCGCAACCGTGCCGTGCAGATAGAGATGGAGAAGGCGTGCACTGAGCATCTGAAGGCGGTCGGAGGCTGGCTGGCGCCCGAGTTCCGGAGCGTCGACTTCGCCGATTCCGAAGATTTCGCTTATGAGGCTTCGGTGGTGATTCCCTGCCGGAACCGCGTGCGTACGATAGCCGATGCGGTCAGGTCGGCGCTTTCGCAGAAGACGGACTTCCCTTTCAACGTGATAGTGGTCGACGACAATTCGACCGACGGCACCTCCGAGCTGCTCGACGGCATGGACGACCCGCGTCTCGTGGTGATTCATCAGCCGGCAGGTTACCATGTGATCGGCGGCAACTGGAATGCGGCGCTGCACGATCCGCGCTGCGGCCGCTTTGCGATCCAGCTCGATTCGGACGACGTGTATTCCGGCCCCGACACTGTAAGCCGTTTCGTCGAGGCCTTTCATGAGCAGCGCTGCCCTATGATAATAGGTTCCTACAGGATCACCGACTTCAATCTCAACGAAATGCCTCCCGGAGTCATAGACCACAGGGAGTGGACGCCGGAGAACGGCCGCAACAATGCGCTGCGCATCAACGGACTGGGGGCGCCGAGGGCGTTCTGGACCCCGCTTCTGCGCAAGATCAACTTCCCGGTGGTCAAGTATGGTGAGGACTATGCCGTGGCTCTCAGGATCAGCCGCGAATATCAGATAGGCCGCATCTGGGACGTGCTCTACGACTGCCGCCGCTGGGAGGACAATTCCGATGCGGCACTCGATGTGGAGAAGGTGAACGCGAACAATCTCTACAAGGACAGGTTGCGTACCTGGGAGCTTGAAGCGAGAATCGCGATGAACCGCAGCCGCAAAGGGGAGTAGCTCCGCCGCGCTTGCGGAAGACGGCGTCCGTGACGGCCGTGCAGCATGTCAGCCCGTCATCTGTCCCGGTTTTGCTCCGCTGTTTCAGCGGCCGTTTGACGGATTGTAAAAAATTGCTATATTTGCAATCCTTTCGGAAAGATGCTCGAGTGGCTGAAGAGGCACGTCTGGAAAGCGTGTGACCGTCCAAAGCGGTTCGAGGGTTCGAATCCCTCTCTTTCCGCGGTTATTTATCCAAGAAGAAGTCCGGCTCCCCATGTTCTGCCGGACTTTTTCTTTTGTGCGGACTTCGTTGTTTTTCATTGCACTTTTTTTACGGAAAATGCATATCTTTGAAAGATTTAATTTCAAACTCGAAAATGAAAGATTCTGTAATTATTCTGTGCGGCGGCGGCCCTGCACCCGGAATGAACACCGTGGTATGTTCCGTCGCAAAGACTTTTCTCAGCAATGGATTTAGGGTAATCGGACTTCACGGCGGTTACAGCGGTCTTTTCTCCAAGACTCCCCGTACCGAGGACCTGGACTTCTTCAAGGCTGACGCCTACTTCAACCGCGGCGGCTCGTATCTCCAGATGAGCAGGTTCAAGCCCACTGACGACGATTTCGAGAACAATTTCAACCTCGAACTCTTCACCGAGAACAATATCAAGCTTCTCGTGACCGTGGGCGGCGACGACACCGCCTCCACCGCGAACCGCATCGCCAAGTTCCTCGAGAGAAAGAAATATCCCATCAAGAACATACATGTCCCCAAGACCATAGACAACGACCTTCCTCTGCCGGACAACACTCCGACCTTCGGCTTCACTTCGGCTCAGGACGAGGGCGCGCATCTGGCACGCACCATCTATGAGGACGCCCGCACTTCCGGCAACTGGCTGCTGATTTCGGCCATGGGCCGTTCTGCCGGTCATCTGGCGCTCGGAATAGGCGAGGCTACCCACAGCCCCATGACCATCATTCCCGAGATGTTCGACAAGGTGCGGATCAGTATCGACAAGATCATCAAGCTGACCCTTTCCGCCATCATCAAGAGGAAGATAATGGGCATAGGCTACGGTACCGTCGTGGTGGCCGAGGGCGTGTTCCATGATCTTGCCGCCGAGGACATCAAGGCTGCCGGCGTGCACATGACCTACGACGAGCACGGCCATCCCGAGCTCGGCAAGATCTCCAAGGCGGTGCTCTTCAACGAGCTTCTGGAGAAGGAGATGAAGAAGGTCGGCCTAAAGGTCAAGACCCGTCCCGTGGAGATAGGCTACGACGTGCGCTGCCAGGATCCCGTCGCGTATGATCTTTCATACTGCTCCCGCCTTGCCATGGGAGTGTACGACCTCTATTCGAAGGGGGAGACCGGCTGCATGGTCTATGTCAATGCCTTCGGCGAGGCCAAGCCTCTCTATCTGCACGACCTTCAGAACGATGAGGGCAAGATTCCTCCGCGCCGCGTGGACATCGGCGGCGGCATCGCGCGCAATTACTACGCCCATATCTGCCACTATATCACCCCGGCGGACTATGAGGCGGCGAAGGCATACGTCCCCAATCCCGAGGACTACGACTTCAAGAAGATTCTCGGCTGGTAATACGGCTCGGATGATATTGAGACAGGCGGCGTGCTCTTGCGTGCCGCCTGTCTTTTTTTCTTTCATGCGGACAATGTTTAGGACTGACGCTCTGGAAAGGGGGAATTTGGGGCCTCCGCCGCGGCAGGCCTTTATGTTCCGCCGTGATTGGCAATCAGCCGGAACGCGGTTCCGTAATAGCTGGATTGCAAATCCACCGCTACAAGCAAATATAGGCAAATCCGGCCAGCAGGCGAATCCAGCGCAACGGGCGCATCGTCAATGGCTTATTTCATATTCTCGCGGAAGAACCGCTCAATCCTGCCGAACGGTATCTTGTCGAAATTGTCATACAGGTCGGTGTGATTGGCGCCGGGAACAATCAGAAGTTCTTTGTTGCCGCCGGTCAGTTTCTTGTAGGTGTCCTCGCTGAAGTAGCGCGAATGGGCCTTCTCCCCGTGGACGAGCAGCACGGCGCTGCGGATTTCGCCTGCGTATGACAATATGGGCATGTTCAGGAACGAGAGCGTCGATGTCTTGTTCCAGCCGCCGTTAGAGTTGAGTGAACGCCTGTGGTAACCGCGTTCCGTCTTGTAGTAGGCGAAATAGTCCTTCACATATTGCGGCGCGTCGTCAGGCACCGCATCGGGCAGACCTCCGGCAAGTTCATACGAGCCGTTGCGGTAGTCCTTTGTGCGTTGGGCGTTCAGCTGGCGGCGCAGTTCATGGCGCGCGTCGGCATTGTCGGCGGCATCGAAATAGCCGTTGGCGTTGACGCGGCTCATGTCGTACATTGTGGCGGCGACGGTGGCCTTGATGCGCGTGTCGACGGCTGCAGCATTGACCGCCATGCCGCCCCAGCCGCAGATGCCGAGGATTCCTATCCGCTCCGGGTCCACGTCGTCGCGGGTCGAGAGGTAGTCCACCGCCGCGCAGAAGTCCTCGGTATTGATGTCGGGCGACGCCACATAGCGGGGCTGTCCGCCGCTCTCGCCGGTGAATGACGGGTCGAAGGCTATCGTAAGAAAGCCGCGGCGGGCGAGTTCCTGCGCATACAGCCCGGATGCCTGCTCCTTGACGGCGCCGAACGGACCGCTTATGGCAATCGCCGGGAGTTCGCCCGCAGAGTTCTTCGGGATATACAGGTCGGCGGCGAGGGTGATGCCGTAACGGTTGTGGAAAGTTACTTTGCTGTGACGTACTTCGTCGCTCTGGGGGAATGTCTTGTCCCATTCCTGAGTCAAATTCAATTCTTCCATATTCTTGTCGTTTTGAATGGTTTGCGCCTGGCTGTCCGCCATGCCGGAAAGGCAGAGCAAGGCGGCGGTCAGATAAGATGTCAGTTTCATCATATCA
>DVLC01000080.1 GCA_018715685.1 Candidatus Cryptobacteroides merdipullorum | reverse complement strand
CGAAGAAACGGTAAAGACGGAGCCTCGTCGGTTGGTGAACCTGGAAATAAAGGCAGATTGACTTCTTCATATTTCTATTTGACTACTGATTCATAAACTTTCTTGAGCTTCGCCGTGGCGTTGTCCCACTTGAGCTCGTTGACTTCGTCGTATCCCTGCTTGGTGGCGAAATTCGCGAGAGCCGGATACTTCAGCAGGGCGTAGATGTTGTCCGCAAGCGCGTCGACATCCCAGAAATCCACCTTGAGGGCGTATTTCAGCACCTCGGCGGCTCCTGACTGGTAGGAGATAATGCTCGGCACATTCGAACGCATGGCCTCCAGCGGCGAGATGCCGAAAGGCTCGGACACCGAAGGCATGATGTAGACATCCGAAAGCGCGAACATCTTCTGCACCTCCTGACCCCTGAGGAAGCCGGTGAAGTGGAAGCGGTCGGATATGCCCAGACGGGCCACGTGACGGATCGCACGGTTCATCATGTCGCCGCTGCCGGCCATCACGAAACGCACATGCTTCGTGCGCTTGAGCACCTTGGCGGCCGCCTCGATGAAATATTCGGGGCCCTTCTGGAACGTGATGCGACCGAGGAAGGTCACTACCTTGTCCTTCACTCCTCTCTCCACCTGGATGTTGTCCCTGCCGCTGAAATCGACGGCGTTGTGGACTGTCACCACCTTGGCGGGGTCGATGCC
Source organism: Candidatus Cryptobacteroides merdipullorum (assembly GCA_018715685.1). Lineage (GTDB taxonomy): Bacteria > Bacteroidota > Bacteroidia > Bacteroidales > UBA932 > Cryptobacteroides > Cryptobacteroides merdipullorum. Next base: position 19,639 of record DVLC01000080.1, on the reverse strand, counting down.
GTATTTGTTGATGACTATGTTGCGAGTGAGGTCGCTGACTGTGACAACCCTGTCGGCCGCCTCCATGCCGTGCTTCTCTATCGCGTAGACTCTGGAATCCACCATATCGTCGGTTCCGCGGTCGAACGAGGTCGCGTGCACATGGACGACCAGAGGCTTCCCGGTCAGCTCCTTGGCGGCCGCGCCGGCGAGATAGGTCAGCCAGTCATGGGCGTGGATGAGGTCGAACTCGTCCTTGTGCTCCATGGCGATGGTCGCTCCCACCTGGGCGTAGCGCGACACCTCCTCAAGCAGGTTTGCGCCGTACTTGCCGGAGAATTTCACCTTCTGTCCGAATCCGACCGAAGCCTCGCGGACATGCTCCTTCCTGAGCTTCTCGACAGCCTCATAATACTCGTCGGGGTCGACATACGGAACTATGTTGGAATCCACCGTGATGTACTTTACATGGTCGATGAACTCCTCGACGGTGTCGCTCATGTGCGCCACGGGGACGTCGCTCGCATTGATGATGGTGGCGCAGCTCTGGTCCTCGTCGCCATAGGCGTGAGGCATCACGAAGAGCGTCTCCACCCCGTTGTGTGCCAGTCCCCTGACTATGCCTTCGCAGGCCGTACCGAGTCCGCCGGCGATGTGCGGCGGAAACTCCCATCCAAACATCAGAACTCTCATTTCTTTCCCTCCCTGTATATGTCCATGATATATTCGCAGGTCAGCAGGCCGGCGGTGCTGAGCGCCGATGAAATCGCGCCGTGGGGCTCGTGCGGGGGATCTCCGTCATAGAGTTCGGAGAACGCGCCGACTCCGTGCTTGCCGAGGTCGGCATAGAAGCCCTCCATCAGCCACTCCGCACGCTTCAGGAAGCTCGCTCCCTTGACGCGGAAGCTCGCGCTGATATACGACTGGAGCAGGAAAGGCCTTGCGCTGCCCTGATGGTATGCGAGGTCGCGCGCGGTCTGAGAGCCTTCGTAGACACCCTTGTAGTTGGGGTCGCGGGGAGACAGCGTGCGGATTCCTCTCGATGTCACGAGCTCACGGTCCATGACCCTGAGTATCGCGGGCACAAGCAGCTCGTCAATGGGAATATATTTGTGCACTATGGTACAGAGCTGGTTGGGCCTGATCTCAAGATGCTGGCCTCCGTTGTCGACATAGTCGGCGAGGCAGCCTATCTCGTCGTTCCAGAAGGTCTTCTGGTAGTTCTCCTTCACCAGGTCCCTGATAGCGGTCCACTTGGCGAGGAACTGGCTTCTCTTCGAACCGTACTTGGTCTCCATCTCGATGGCGAAACAGATGGCGTTGTACCACAGGGCGTTGGTCTCCACCTGATAGCCGGCGCGCTCGGTGACGGGATGTCCGTCGACATAGGCGTTCATCCAGCTGAGGGCGGTATTGTCCTTCTGGGCCCAGAGCAGACCGTTGGGCTGCATGGATACCTCGCGGCGCTCTCCGGGGAGATAGCTCTCGAGAATTCCGCGGATGATTATTCCGTATTTCTTCCAGACCGCCTTCTCGTCAGCGCCGTACGCGATATACTGCTGCAGGTCGCTCGCCATGATCAACGGAGCCTCCACCTGGGTGGTGCGGCGGAACAGACGCTCCTGCTCGTCGGCGATAAGATTGTCGAGAATCTCCTCGAAAAGCTTGCCGTCGTTGAGCCCGTAAAGGGCAAGGCCGGGCAGGGACAGCAGGGTCTCGCGGAGCAGTCCGGTGTAGAGCCACGAATAGCCGGCGTTGATCTTCTTGCGGTTGTTGTGGTTGGTTATCAGGGAGTCGGCGCAGCGGCGCAGCTGGTCCCTGTATCCAGTAATCTCTCCGACCGCCTTGACACCGGCCGTGAACTCGCGCTTGAATGCGGAAGGATCCTCCTGGCGCTCGGAAGCCGAGAATATCACGGACGCGCCGGGCTTGAGAGTCAGCTCGAAACTGCCGGGTACGAACAGATCCTCGACGCAGTCATAGCCGCGGCGGCGTTCGTCGGAATAGGTGATGTTGTTGTTCCAGCAGGGCTCGGCCGTGAAACGGGCCTTGGAGTCGCTGAGCTGGAGATTCAGGTCAGGGAAGTTGGCGTACATCCTGAACGCCATACCGTTCTGGATTTCGGAGCCGAAGATGTTGGCCGCATCATTCTGATGGGTAAGGTCGTGCACGTTGCGGAAGGCGAGGAAAGGCCTGAGCAGCAGCTTGACCGACGCGGGCGCCTTCAGGAGTTCATACTTCACGAGCAGCTGGTCGCGGTCATGGGAGAGAAGCAGGCTCTTGCGCAGAAGCATCTCGCCGACCTGATAGGTTATCTGGGGGATGCTGTCGGCGCTGAAGTCGACGACATACTTGTGACCTCTCGGCTCGTAGGTCTCGCCGTAGCAGTGGATGCCGAGGTTGAACTGCTTGCCGTTCACCACCAGACTCTCGTCGAGTGAGGACAGAAGCATGAACCTGTCGCCGCCGAAACGGTCGAGCGTCACGGCGAAGAGGCCGTGGTAGCGCCTGGTATTGCAGGTCACGATGGACGTGTTGCAATACGCGCCTGTCTTGTTCGCGCAGATGATCTCTCTCTTCAGCGAATAAGCCAGATTCACAAGTTCAGACTTGTTGAATTTTAAAAATGCCATAATCAACTATATAGTTTTCTTCAACACAATTGCGACTCTTGAAGGAAGGTAGAGGGAGAGTTCGCCGTCTGGCGCCGGATGGATCTCTCCGCATTGCAGACGCGAGAAACCGTCGAATTCGGAGTCGTCAGAACTGAAGGCCATGACATACTCCCCTTCGGGAGCGGCGAATCTGAAATCCTCATAGGATGCATTAGGACTGAAATTGAACGCAAATATACTATTTCCCCTGCTGAATATCAAAACTTTCCTCTGTTCGTCGACATAAAGCTGGACGGGGACGGAATTCAGAATCCTCTCGCTCTTCACATAATGTATCATCCGGGAGTCGAAATTCCGCAGCGCGCCGTAGCGCAGAAGGCCGTTGTCGGCGAGGCTCCACTGCCGGCGGGCGTACTTGTAGGACCAGCCGTTGCCCTCCCGCGGGAAGTCTATCCACTCGGGGTGGCCGAACTCGTTGCCCATGAAGTTCAGATATCCGCCGCCCGACGTCGCGAGAGTCACGAGACGTATCATCTTGTGCAGGGCGACTCCCCTGTCGACGATCATGTTCTGCGAATCCTTGTTCATGCTCCAGTACATCTCCTTGTCGATCAGGCGGAAGATGATGGTCTTGTCGCCCACGAGGGCCTGGTCGTGACACTCGGCGTAGGAGATGGTCTTCTCGTCCACGCGCTTGTTGGTCAGCTCCCACCAGATGGCGCCCATGCTCCACTGTTCGTCGCTGAGCTCCTTTATCCACTTGATCCAGTGGTCGGCTATGCCCATCGCCATGCGGAAGTCGAAGCCCACGCCGCCGGCCTCGAAGGGAGCCGCCAGTCCGGCCATGCCGCTGACGTCTTCGGCTATGGTTATCGCATTCGGGTTGATCTCGTGGATGAGCATGTTGGCGAGCGCGAGATAGCTCACGGCGTTCTCGTCCACGCCGGCATCGAAGTAGCGGTCGTAGCTGCCGAAGTCGGTGCCGAGGCCGTGGTCCCAGTAGAGCATGCTCGTGACCCCGTCGAAGCGGAAACCGTCAAGATGGTACTCCTCCAGCCAGTACTTGCAGTTGGCGAGCAGGAAATACTTGACCTCGTCCTTGCCGTAGTCGAAGCAGCGGGTGCCCCAGGCGGGGTGATAGCCGGCGCCGCCCTTGTAGAAATAGAGGTCGTCGTGCCCGTCAATCCTGCTGAGACCCTCGGTCTCGTTGCCCACGGCGTGCGAGTGCACGATGTCCATGATCACCGCGATTCCGAGCCTGTGGGCCTCGTCGACCAGGGCCTTGAACTCCTCGGGGGTGCCGAAGCGTGAGCTCAGCGCGAAGAAGTTGGACACCTGGTAGCCGAAGGAGCCGTAGTAGGGATGCTCCTGCAGGGCCATTATCTGAAGCACATTGTAGCCGAGAGCCTTGACCCGCGGAAGCACGTCGCGGCGGAATTCGTTGAAAGTGGAGACCTTCTCCTCCTCGGAGCTCATGCCTATGTGGCATTCGTAGATCAGGGGATGGGGGCGCTTGCCCGGCCTGCGGTGCTTCCACTCATAAGGTTCGGGATCCCAGACCTGGGCGGAGAAAATCTTCGTCTCCGGATCCTGCACCACCCGCGTCACGTATGCCGGAAGTCTCTCGCCGCCACCTCCCGGCCATTCGACCCAGAGTTTGTAGAGCTCGCCGTGATGCAGGAACATCGACGGCAGCCGCAGCTCCCAGTTTCCGGAGCCGACCGGGCTGAAGGCATAGCCCTCAGTGCGTTTCCAGTTGTTGGACTCCCCTATAAGAAAAATCCGCGTGGCGTTCGGCGCCCATTCGCGGATGACCCAGGAGTCGCCCTCCCGGTGAAGCGGATAGTAGATGTGGTTGTTCACGGCGGCGGACAGGGTTCCGTCCCCCGCAAGTTTCTTCCTGTCGGCGAGGATACGCTCGTGTCGCGCGTCGACAGCCCCCCTGAACGGTTCGAGCCAGGGGTCGGTCACATAGATTTTCTTAGTCATAAGTTATCAGTTTTAGTTCTCAGTGTCCTCAGGTATTCGCGGCAGCGGCCGATCAGTTCGTCCGAACGCCGGATATACCTGTCTATGTCGTCCAGGGCCGTGGATGGATCCTCAACCTTTTCCGCGATGAGTTCCAATTCCTCCAGGGCCTTTGAGTAGTCGAATTCTTCCATACATTCAATTTACGGACGCGGCTCCGCCCAGTGCGGAACTCGCATCCGTAAAAATAACGATTTTTTTCGAAGTTTTTCATTATGGATCCACCCGGACAGCTGCAATTGTCATATATTATCCATATATTTGGGATATGAATTCAAGACCGCTTGAACTTAAACTTTAAAAACACGAAAAATGACAACTTTGGAGACAATCAGCACTGTGATCGCCGCAGTCGCCGCCATACTGGGAGGCGTATGGTTTATTCTGGGAAAGGTTTTCAAAATGGGGGTCACCGCCGCCCGGATCGACAATATCGAAGGCTCCATGACGGAGCTTAAGGACAGCCTCAAGGATTTTCCCTGCTCGTCCCATCACGATGACATCACAAGAATCAAAGCCCTGCTGCTGGAGAAATATCCGAAATCCGCCTCTGTCTTCTCATGCAAATGCAGTCCGCGCCGGCTCAACGAAACCGGAGAGAAGCTGTTCAGAGCCGTGGACGGAGAGAAATTCATCAACGAGAACAAAACCGCATTGTTCAAGCTGATCAGCGACAGCCGTCCGCTCGTCGAACTGGATGTCGAACAAGCCGCCGTGGCCGCCTGTCTGGCTCTGGCAGGGACTCCGGCATTCAACAGAATCAAGCAATTCGTCTACGAAGAGCCGGCCTGGAAACTGCCGGACGGCGCCGCATACGACATAACTACCGAGGACGTCTGCTTTGTCATAGGTCTGAGACTTCGCGACATCTACCTGAACGAAGTCCCGGGCAGCAAATCATAGGCGTCACATGGCCGGAACCACCACCGACAGGTTCTCGAACACGCCGCCGGTCACTCTGACCGTCTTTCCCTTGTCGTCCACCGCCGTGAACTCGAAGCGTCCGGCGAGATAGGAGGCATCCTCCTCGTCCCAGCGTCCGAGAAACGTCAGCCAGCCTTCCACCGAGTCGAAAGTCCAGTCGAACTGGGCGTAGCTGCCGCCTTCGACGGAGTTGCCGTCGAGCCGGTACTGCCGGTTCAGTTCGAAAGGCTCCGTCTCGTTTAGCCGTATCAGGATGTTCGCCTTCTCTCCGCTGCCGGAGGAGAGATAGCGGCACATGCTGAAGCTGAAGCCGCCGGTTTCGGGATCTTCAACAAGGCGCACGGGGAAATATGTGTCGTAGGAATACGCCGGGCAGGTATAGAGCTCGCCGTCCACCCTCATCTCCACACGCAGCGCGTCGTCATGCTTCTCACAGCTCGCCGCGAGAAAAAGCAGGCAGGCGGCCGCGAACAATACAGTTACAATCCGTTTCATCATTGCAGTATCAACAGGTTTTCAAAGACTCCGTCCTCCACCTTGACGGCATCGCCGGTATCGGCGCGCACGGCGGTGAATTCAAAGGTGCCGGACACGCTTCTTTCGGAGCGGGCGGTGAAGACGACGCTGCCTTCCGTAGAAACGAAGTCATAATTCCTTCCGGACGAGCCGGATTCGTCCACCTCCCAGACAATTTTGTTTATCAGACCATGATCTCCGTCGGAGCCGCCCAGCGGGTAGGGTCTGTCAAGCTCGATCGCCGAAGTCCCGCGGACATAGAGTTTCAGCGTCACCTCCTCCCTCCAGAGTTCGTCGGTATCCTCGACACCTGCGGGATAAAGGGTCGTGGAGAACTGGAAGCGGAATCCTTCTTCCGATCCGGTCAGCACAGGCCTCCTGCCGGAAGTGTATGATTCGTTGCCCCGGCCGTACATGACCCCGTCAATTCTGGCCTGCACCCGGTTGGAAACCTGGCCGGGATCCTCCTTGCGGCACTGCGACATCGAAGTGAGCACCATGACCGATGCGAGCAGCAGCGGTATAAGACATCTGATTCTCATATTGCTCCCTCCGTCATCAGTCTATCATCCACAGATTCACGAACGTGCCGTTCGTGACGCTCACGCCGGCTCCGGTCTCGCCGTCCGACGCCTCGAACTCGAACACTCCGGAAAGGCCGTCATTGCGTTTCTCGGTAAAGACCACATAGCCTTCCGTCGAAGTGCAGCCCTTGGCCCGGGCCCAATTGCTCTCCGACCCGAGAGGATATTTCGTATGCAGAGCGAACGGCACGTCCTCGTCAATGCAGATCTCCAACGGCGTTTCCACTCCGGAATCCGAATAGATCAGGCGCTCTATGTTCACGTAGAAGCCGTCCTCCTCCTGCCTGAATATGAAGCTGCGGTCGTGATTCACGATCGTGGGGTAGACATACTCGCCGCTGTAGTACAGCTCGCCGTCAATCTCCGCCGCAACCGGAGAATAGCGCAGTAGCCGGTCGTCATGCCTGCACTCCGGCACCGCCATAAGTATGACGGCCGTCGCCGTCATGAGAGAAACAAAAGCGCTGTGTATCATAGATTCAATATTTTGATTTGAAATTAATCATAATTCTTCATATCCCTTTCATTTTTCTTTCCTAATCGACTCTGTCAAGTCTGAACTTGCCGTTTTTGACCACCACGGTGGAGTCATGGACCGGATCATACGCCGTGAACTCGAATGTTCCCGACAAAGGCGCATGATAACCGCCATCCCCGACCTCGTTGAAAATGACATAGCCGCCCTTGCAGTCATCGAAAGAAAAAGGTTCATCCCGACCGTCCTCATAATAACTTTGATAAATAAACCAGACACCAGCACTGTCATCGGTACGAACGCCTGGAACGAACTCATACCTTCTGTCAATTTCGACTGGCCAGACATCGCTAACGAAGATGTTTATCGAGATTCCGTCATCCCCATCGACAGACTCGATCCAACAGCCCAAGTTGAAGGAAAATTCATTCTCCACTCTGCTGCTTTGATACAAATATATCGTCGGCCCAACAGTCATATGAAACGACTCTTCGATTGTTGCCGAGAACAATTCGCCGTTCACCTCAGCCTCTACATAAGAATGTTCTACAGCCCGACGGGCAAGAGAGAATTTACACTCCGACATCGAGGTCAGGATGACGACCGACGCCAGCAGAAGCAGGATATAAGATTTATGTTTCATTGTAAAAGTCTTTTAATCATTAAAAAGAAGGTTAGACATCCATGTTATATTCCCCGCAATTCTCATTTCCAAGTTATAAAATATAAGTTTTAAAAGCAAGAGTTCCACATAAGATCACGAAGGTACAAATAGCTTGCATTGACGCATTTACATGACTAATTATTTTTCAGATTACGACAAAATGTTCCAAACAGCTTAAAAATTTTCCGATTTCGCTTACAAATTGACACAATCTGTCATCAAAAAAAATAATCTCCTCGCAGGTTTCCACTGCGACGCGATGAATGCAGATCCATAGTGCGGCACAAACCGGACTCGACAGACTCAGAAGATGTTTTGGAATTTGCCAAAAATCTTTTATGGCTCTTTCCGGTCTGGCCGATCCTTTTTCAATCAGACAAAAACCGCTGTCCTTTTCAAAAAGAAGGGACGGCTCGCACTTTTTCCGCTCCGTTTCCGCTCCGTTTCCGACCCGTTTCCGACCCGTTTCCGACCCGTAAATTGAATGCATCTGACCGTAATCAGGCTCATCGTTAAACATGACAAGTCCGACCTAATTGTTTGCTTCTTCAGGACGGCAAGATGGAATCGGTTCCAAAATCTGCGTGTGCGCCCGAAATCAGCAAATCGGCCTCCTGCCGCAGCAGGAAGCCGATTTCACAAAGCCAAGCGCACACGCATAGACCCTCAGGCCCCCTATCATTGTGCAAGCAGAAAATGCAATCACTTAAACATCAGCCATTTGGCAATTTTCATCGCACACTCAGATTTCCCTCCGACAACCATTGACCGCAAACTATCCGAGGATCGGCAGTCAATGACCGTCCCAAGCATATCGGTTCGACAATCATCACCCGTGAATCAACAGACAAACGGAAGCGGCCATGCGATCCTGGGGCTCACATCAGCATCTTCAGATACTCCGCGTCAATATCCATCACCCTTGCCAGCTGATTGGCCACCGCTCCGAATTCTTTCCGAAGCGACTTGCAGACTAGGAGCCTCTGACCATGGTCAAGCATATTGACCGATGCCGTCCCGAACATATTCAGACACATTTTCACCGCCTCTTTTTTCAGGTCCGAATCAGACAGTCTCACCTTCCCGGAAACAGCTCCGTTAACTTCCGCCTCGCGGTTTGCCGAAATATGATACAAATATCTTCTGACAGATGAAAAGAGATCTTCCACCTCGGCGACAGCGGTATAGCATTCCGGCAATATCATGCCGTCTTCGTCCACCAGCCAATCATCCGGGAAATCGCATCTGCCCTTGAGCACCACCCTTTTATCCTTATATGACAGCATACCTAATGCCCGCTGACCGACGGCACCGATCCTTGCTTGCTGCCTGAAATATATCGAAGCAGAGCTCCATCTGTAGTCTTGCGGGATATAATTGGTTCCCGCAACCATAGGGTTGCGCAGGACATACGCAATTGAAGTCATGAGATAGTCGGAAGTACCGATTCTGCTGATTCCCGTCTCAATTTCCTCGCTGATCCTCCTACCGCTTCTGGAAAGAAAAGTTCCAAGACTTTTCCTGTAGTTGATCATAAAGCTGTTGCACCTGTCTCTCGGCGCCTTCAATATGAAATGCAGATGGTTGTCCATCAGACAGAAGGCAAGGAGCACGACTCCGGTACCCTTCAGTGACTTAGGGATAAGATTCATTCCGTAGATGAAATCCTCGTCAGAGGAGAAAAGAAGGTTCCTTTTGAGACCTTTAGTGTAGGCATGATAATATTCCATTTCGCATAGTTTAAAGTCATTCAGGCGGAACTGCCGGAAAGCAGAACCATTCAGGACAAATATTGGAATAAAAACGGAATCCGCAAAATCAGCCTGAGCAGTTTTCGGACAAAAACAGCGGCTTGCAGACTCTCCGCCGGACAGACAATCCCGCCGGACAGCACCTGCCTGCCGGACTTCCCGAATCTCCGGACCGGCACTATGAAGCCGGCCAGGAAATCTGCGTGTGCGCCCGAAATCAGAAAATCGGCCTCCTACCGCAGCAGGAAGCCGATTTCACAAAGTCAAGCGCACACGCATAGGCCATCAAAACCCCGATCATTGTGCGGCGTCGGAAAGCAAAGAACTGATTGTCAACCTCTTGCCGATTTCGGTCGCACACGCAGATTTTCACTCTCGGACTACGACCATGCTGCCGGCAGATTTTCAGCCCCCACTTTGCCGGTGCGGCAAGCAGAAAGTGCAATTACCTAAACATCCGCCACTTGGCGATTTTCATCGCACACTCAGATTTTCGTCCGCCGGCCTCAACCATGTGGCAAACAGGCAGAGCGCAGCCAAACCGCCGATTCCACCGTCAAGCCACTGCCAGACAACTGCCGACAGCAAATGCCGGCAATCGTCAGTGCACCGCCGCCGGCCACCAGACGCAAACCGGGCTCCTGCAGGAAGCCTCTTCCTGACGCACGCCGGCAACATTTATTCACCGCCGGTAAGCGCGCAGGCGAGACCCCAGATCGTGATGTCGTCGGGACTGACGGTTTCAAACTCCTGAGCTACGCCGTTTTTCCATATATGAGCGTGATATATCTCCTCGAATGTATCCATGTCGAAGCCGCCGTATTCGCTGCCAGCGACATACACATCGCTGCCGGCAACAGCCAGAGCCAGTCCCTGACAGAGCGACATGCCTTCCGAATAGACTTCCACTCCGTCCACTGTCCAGGTGCAGGCGACGATGTCACCGTTTTCGTCCGTCATGTTGCCCTCGATGATATATTCACCGTCCTTGACATACAGGCCCGTAACCTCCGTGCCCACCTCTTCGGTGAAGTAGCTCGGCACACCGTCTATCCACAGCACGCCCCTCCAGTTTCCGCCGCTCACCCTTTCGGCTCCGGCGGCGTAGACCTTGCCGTTGTCCATGTACAGGGCGTTGACCTTGGCAATGGTCGATCCGTCCGTCAGGCTCTGCATCTGACCGTTCTTCCAGATGCAGGCTATTCCGCCCTGAGGGTTCCCTTCCGGCTGGACATAACCCCCGACATAGACGTCATCGCCGTCGGCCATCACACAATAGGCAAGAGCGTCGGTAGTCCCGTCGGTAAGCCTCGTCATAGTCCCGTTCTTCCAATACACGGCCACGCGGTCGAAGTTGTTGTCCGCCATTTCGAAACCGGCCGCATAGACATTTCCGCCGGCAGCGGCGACAGCGACAGGGGAAGTCGCCCGCTTTCCGTCGCTCAAGGCCGTCTTGACCGCATTCGCCTCATCACCGACCTTGAACTGCCACATCGTTCCGACATTCAGGTGGTACGGCTCGTAGAATCCGTCATCGAAAAGCTCTCCCGTGGCCTCGCAGCCTACGACATAGACCATGTCACCGTCCACGCACACGTCGTTGCAGAAGCCGTCGGCCGACCCGTCACTGAGCTGGAAACGCTGCCCGTCCTTCCAGAGCGTAGCGTAATAATAGCCCTTTCCGGCGACACTCTCCTGTCCGACGGCATAGAGGATATGCGGCACGGACGGTTCGTCGGGACCCTGCTGGTCGGGCACTCTGGGCACTGTCACCTTTGTCCCGTCGGGCAGGATGAACCAGACGTAATTTTCGTCCATCTCTATCCGGATGCCGTCACCGGCCGCCCCGTCGAGCTTCACCCAGCTCTCTCCGCCGTCATAGGAGACATACCAGCACCCTTCCTCGATCTTCAGCTCCGGAGTCATGCCGTCTTTTCCCGAAACGGGCAGCCTGTTCCCGGCTTCGTCCGTAAGCCACTCTCCGTTCAGAGTCCAATAATAGTTTCCGTCTTCTCCCTGACCGACAGCTATGACGGGCGACGAGCCGTCCTCCCCGTTATAGACGACGATGGGCGCACCCTTGGCGAACTTGATCGTGTAACCGACCACGGAACCGTTCTCGACCAGAGGTTCGACCGCGGTGATGTAGTCCCCGTTTTCAAGGGCCTCGACGATGCTTTGCATGGACGACAGGTTGGTGTTCATGCTGTTGCAGAGCTGTTCGAGCTTCTCGACGCGCTGCTCGAGGTCATCGATGCGCTTGATGAGTTCCGAGTCGCTGCACCCTGCAGCCAACAGGCAGACGCCTGCGAGCAATGGTAGAAATTTTCTCATGACTTAGTATTTTTATGTTAATTGGAATGAATTGACTTCACTTCCGCCTCCAGCGAACCGTCGGCGAACAGCACCCGGACGCCGTCTCCCGGGCGCACGGAAACCGCGGACTTCAGCACCCTGCCCGACGCGTCGGCGACGAGGGTGTACCCGCGGGCGAGCAGGTTTCTGGGATCGGCCGACTTTATGCGCGCCGCGAGCAGGTCGAGAGCGGAGTCCATGGCCGCGAGCCGCGAGGAGAACGCCAGACGCAGGCGGGTTCCGAAAGAGCTTATCCTCTCGTCTTCGGCCGCCAGAGCGTCGACGAACAGGTCGGCAAGCGCGGTGGGGGTCTTCACGGCGCGGAATGCCACCATGTCGGCGACATGACTGTCACGGTCGTGGCCTATCGCCGTGTACACGGGAATCCCGCAGTTCGCTATGGTGAAACAGAGACCGTAGTCGTCGAAACAGCCGAGGTCGAGCGAGGAACCGCCGCCGCGCATAATCAGAATGGCGTCATATTTCTCGGGTGCCGCCTCGACCGAAGCTATCGCGTCGCTTATCGACTCCGGTGCCGCCTCGCCCTGCATCGCCGCCTCGAAGAGCCGCACGCTGAACACGAAACCGTATTCATTCTCCTCCAGGTGCCTGCGGAAATCGCCGAAGCCTGCCGCGTCGCGCGCGGAGATGACAGCAAGCCGATACGGCACTGCGGTGGGCGTGAGCAGTTTCTGCCTGTCGAGCAGCCCCTCCTCCTGAAGCCTCGCGATGGTCTGGCGCCTCTGAAGCTCCGCCGCCCCTATGGTAAAAGCCGGTTCGATTTCATAAATGGTAAGCGTAAGCCCGTACAGCTCGCTGTAGCTGACCTGCACGCCGGCGAGAATCTCCATGCCGGCCTTGATGTCCTCCCCGGCCGTCTCTCTGAAATAAATGCTCAGAGGCCCGTATACATTGCGCCAGATCACCGCCTTGGCACGCGCGACGGTGCGCCCGTCACGGTTGCGGCAGAGTTCGATGTAGCAGTGTCCGTTGGCCTTCACCTGCACCGAAGCCACCTCGGCGCACACCCAGACGCGCGACGGGAGGGCGGCCTCCACTCCTTCGCGGACCATTAGCTGGAGCTCGTATAAATCGACAGAATCTCTCATTTCCTCCAAAATTAGCATAAATTCCGATACCGGAGCGCGCGGGAAAGCGGCCATCGGACAAATTCATTTCCTTTTCTCTCGACTTCTCACTATATTTGCCCCCGATTTCAGTAGTTATCGATTGTTATGAGAATCTCCGAGGCCAAGTTTGCGGGAAGCAGCACCAGGGTTTGTCAGAAGCCACGGAGAAAATTGCCCGAATTCGCGTTCATCGGAAGGTCGAACGTCGGCAAGTCCTCGCTGATCAACGCCCTGTGCGGCAACGGACGGCTGGCCATGACCTCCGCCACCCCGGGAAAGACGAAGCTGGTCAACCATTTCCTGATCAACGACAGCTGGTACCTCGTGGACCTGCCCGGCTACGGCTATGCGAAGGCCGGAAGAAAAGGAAGGGAGGAGATAGCCGCCGTCATCAACGACTACATCCTGAATTCCGGGGAGCTCGTGCTGCTGTTCGTGCTGATCGACTCGCGGCACGACATCGGCACCCTTGACAAGGATTTCATCGCGAGGCTGGGCGAGGAGGGCATACCCTTCGCGCTCGTGATGACCAAGTGCGACAAGCAGGGGCCGAACGTGCTGGCCGCGCAGATTGAAAGGGACATGGAAATACTCAGGGAGCACTGGGAGGAGCTGCCGCCGGTGTTCACCACTTCATCTCTGACCGGAAGAGGCCGCGAGGAGATACTGGACTACATTGACAACATACTCAAATCAATTTAACTCCATAAGAAAATGCTACACTCCCACAGACTGGAACTATTCGCATGCCGGGCGTCCGAGGACTTCGCAAAGAAGGTCATCGCCACCCTCAACAGAATCAAATCTGAAGACGAGCCTGAAATCCACCTCGGCGGTCTCGACGTCACTCAGTTCAGCGACGGCGAATTCCAGCCGATGTTCTCGGAAAGCGTGCGCGGCGCGACCGTCTACATCATTCAGTCCACGACACCTCCGGCAGACAACCTTATGGAGCTGCTGCTGACCATAGATGCGGCCAAGAGGGCTTCGGCAGACGAAGTGGTGGCGGTGATGCCGTATTTCGGCTGGGCGAGACAGGACCGCAAGGACCGCCCCCGCGTAGCAATAGGCGCAAAGCTCGTGGCGAATCTGCTGCGTGCCGCCGGAGCCGACAGGGTGATGGCCTGCGATCTCCACGCCGAACAGATCCAGGGCTTCTTCGACATTCCGCTCGACCACATCTACGCCAGCAAGGTGTTCATCCCCTACATCAAGGACCTGCACATAGAGAATCTCGCGATAGCGGCCCCCGACATGGGAGGAGCCAAGCGGGCGAACGCCTACGCCAAGGAGCTTGACGCATCGGTAATCATCTGCCACAAGACCCGCGAGCGCGCGAACGTGGTGGGCTCGATCACCGCCATCGGAGAGGTGGAGGACAAGAACATCATCATAGTCGACGATATGATCGACACCGCCGGAACCCTCTGCAAGGCGGCCGAGCTGCTGATGAACAAGGGCGCACGGAGCGTGCGGGCCTGCGCGACCCACGGCCTGTTCTCCGGCGAGGCCATCAGGAGGATACACGACTCCGTGCTCTCCGAAGTGTTCATCACCGACACGGTGCCCCATCCGGAACTTGCCGGCGACCCCAAGATCAGGATAGTGACCATGACCGAAGTGTTCGCCAGCATCATCCACAAGGTCTACAACTACGAATCCATAAGCAAAGATTTCGTCTATTGATATGAAAGTGTTTCTCCTCGCGGTAGCCGTGGTGGCCCTGTGCGTGTTCGGGCTGTGCTTCAACATAATATTCCGGAAGAAGGACTTCCCCCACTATGACGTGGGCTCGAACGAGGAGATGCGCAAGCGCGGCATCCGCTGCTACAAGGACGTGGACGCCGAACTTCACTCGAAAAAATGCTCGGGCAACTACAGCGAAGCCTGCAAAGAATGCAAGTTATATGAGTCTGGTAGCAATAGTAGGACGGCCTAACGTAGGCAAGTCAACCCTTTTCAACCGCCTCGTGGGAATGAGGCAGGCCATAGTCGACGACATCGCCGGCGTGACGAGAGACCGCCACTACGGGCGTTGTGAATGGTGCGGCCGCGAATTTTCGGTGGTCGACACCGGAGGCTACACCACCAATTCGGACGACGTGTTCGAGAGCGCGATACGCTCCCAGGTGCAGATTGCGATCGACGAGGCCGACGTCGTGCTCTTCATGGTCGAGGCCGGCACCGGCATCACCGACTACGACTCCGAGATAGCCGACGTGCTGCGCCGCGCCAGGAAGCCCGTGATTCTCTGCGTCAACAAGGTCGACAACGGAGAAAGGATGTTCGACGCCTACCAGTTCTATTCGCTCGGACTCGGCGAGCTCTACAGTATCTCCGCAGCCAACGGAAGCGGTACCGGCGATCTGCTCGACGCGGTCGTGAAAGCCCTGCCGTCCGAGGAGGCCGACGGGCCCGACCCCTACGCCGGACTTCCGAGAATCGCAATAGTCGGCAAGCCCAACGTGGGCAAGTCGTCGCTCACAAACGCCCTGCTCGGCGAGGAAAGAAATATCGTCACGCCCGTCGCCGGCACCACGCGCGACGCCGTGGAGACCCACTACAACAAGTTCGGCTTCGAGTTCATGCTTGTCGACACCGCCGGCATCAGGCGCAAGACCAAGGTGCGCGAAGACCTCGAATTTTATTCGGTGATGCGCTCCATCCGGGCTATCGAGCATTCGGACATCTGCATACTGATGATAGACGCCACCACGGGAATGGAGGCTCAGGACATGCACATCTTCAACCTGATTCTCAAGAACCGCAAGGGCTGCGTGCTCGTGGTCAACAAATGGGACCTCTTCATCAAGGATTCCAACACCATGAAGGAGTACGCCGATTCGCTGAGACAGAGGCTGTCACCCTTCAGCGACATTCCGGTGGTCTTCACCTCAGTCACGAAAATGCAGCGTATCCAGGACGTACTCAAGGCGGCCACCGAGGTATGCTCGAACTACTCGAGGAAGATTCCCACGGCCAGCCTCAACGATGTGATGCTGCCCATAATCGAGGAGACTCCTCCTCCGGCATGGAAGGGCAAGTACGTGAAGATAAAGTATGTCACGCAGCTGCCCACCCGCTTCCCTGCGTTCGCTTTCTTCTGCAATCTTCCGCAGTACATCAAGGAGCCCTACAAGCGTTTCCTCGAAAACCAGCTGCGCCGCAATTTCAACCTAACCGGCTGCCCGGTCCAGATCTACTGCCGGCAGAAATAGCGGCATGGCGCAGCGCATGCCTTACAGTATGCCATCCGATTTCTTCGGATAACATATTGTAAAGCACGCCCCTCCCAAGGCGAACGAACGGCTGTAGGCTATCGTCGCGCCGCTGCGCTCGAGAATGCTCCTGCTGATGGCGAGCCCCAGACCGGAACCGCCGTCCTTGGTCGTGAAATTCGGCGTGAACAGTTTCCCGACATTCTCCTCGTCGACTCCCGGTCCGTTGTCCTCGAACACGATGTCGTAGCAGTCCTCCTTCGACGAAGACAGGCGGAGCGACACCGCGATATGCCCGTCGGGCCTGTCACCTATGGCCTGCACAGCATTGTTGAGCAGATTCACGAACACGCGGGTGAGCTGCGGCTTCGGGGCCATGACCACGGCACCCTCAAGGCCGAGATAGTCGAACCTGATATTCGGCCTGTTGTCGTACATGGCCACCTCGTTCTGAAGCATCCTGTCGAGGTCGACCTCGACAGGCTCCTCCGAATAGAGTTTGGCGAAGGTCGAGAAATCCTCGGCCGTCTTGGCGAGAATGTCGATGTGGTCGAGCAGCACCGCGCTCGCCTCGTCGAAAAGCTCCTGCCAGCGCGGGTCCCCCTTCGCCTTCAGCCTCATGACCCTCTGCAGCTGGAGTTTCATCGGGGTCAGAGGATTCTTGATCTCGTGGGCCACCTGGCGGGCCATCTCGCTCCACGCCTTGTCCCTCTCGGCCGACGCCAGCCTGCGGGTGCTCTCGGAAAGCTTGCTGACCATGCTGTTGTAGGCCTGGACAATGGAGTACACCTCATCCTTGCGGTCGTATTCTATGGGCTCCATGGAGTCCAGCCCGCCGTTGTCCATCTTCCGGCTCATCTCGCTCAGAGGGTGGAACATCCTGTCGACCACCGCCGTCACCGTGAACATCGAGATCAGCAGCAGCATGAAGAAGAAGGAGACTATGCTGACCGAATGAGTTATGACATCGTTTCCGAAATCAAAGCTGTCGCCGCTGTAGGGAGAGCTGACAATCGCGAGTATCCGGCCTCCGTCGCCTATGATGGGCGCGTACATGGTATAGAAATTCGCCCTGCGTCCTACCTTCTCCTGAAGGATGCAGTAGCGCTGGTGTCCGTAGATGATCCTGCCGTAGGCTTCGGCGCTGATCCTGCTGCTCAACATCATGCGCTCATAGACGAAAGGCGTGGTTGTCGCCAGCACGCTGCCTGACGGCGAGAACACGGAGATATCGGAATCGGTGTCGTCGCTGACCCTTTTCACGATGGCCAGCAACTGCCCCCGCTCCATGTTCGCGAAGCTCGTGACCTGCGGAGCCTCCGCCTCAAGCATGGCCGTGACCGCCGATATCTTCTCGGACATCGCCGTGTGCATGTTGTTTTCGTTCCGCGAATAGATGAACAGCACGCTGACCAGCGAGAGAACCAGCAGGGTGCTGACCTGAGAAATCATGAGCACCGCACGTATCCTCGTCCGGAAATAGCTCTCCTTGAACAGATTGGGCTTCTCTCTGCCGCTGGTGCGGGCGAAGAGCGTGAGCAGCATGAAGACCACGAGGGCAAGGAAGACCCCGGCCTCGAAATAGGTGAGTGCGGAGATCTTGTCGCGCGACAGGAATATCGCCTCATTCTCCCCCACTCTGGTGATGAAATGCGAATGATCACCTCTTATCAGATGTTCCGTACCGGTCACGAACACCGCATCGTACAGACTGTCCTCCAGCTTCGTGGGATATGCGTAAGCCCCCCTGTTCTCCTTGAGGTCGCGTCCTTCGTAAAGCGCATACGAGAAACCTTCGGGAAGAGCCACGCGGCCCGGAGGGGCGATGCCGAAAATATCGGCGTAACCGCGGTTGCTGCCCATCTCCCTCGACTCCAGGCGCATGACCACTCGTGAAATGCTGCTGTCTTCGAGCAGATAGAGAAACACCCCCACATAATACGAACGGCCGTTGTCCCTCCTGACATAGAGGAAGCGCGAATTGTCCGCAACCGGCTGCCCTCCGTTGACGAGTGTGTTGTAAAGCGCCGCCGAATCCCGGGTGTTGTTGTGCGTGTTGAACACATACACCGTGACTGCGTAGTTAAGGTCTCGGCGGGAGAAATAGTTGACCAGAATCCTGCTCTGTATCGCTCCGGCGGTATTTTCAAAAGCCGAAAGGGTCGCGATTATCGGATCGTCGGCTATCTGCGGTTCGATACCGCGAAGATAAAGTTCGAGCGATATGTCCCTGTAGAACGCCAGCCGGTTCGCGAGCATCTCCATCCTGTGCTGCTCCTTGCGGAAGCCGAGGACGCCCGTGGCACTGACAAGATATACGGAGATCAGCAGCGCATAGAATATGCGGTTGGTGAGGGAGAAGGCGTCATACCGGACGGCATGGCAGGTGAAGGCCAGCTGTCTGAAAGTCTGAAGCAGCAGAGGTACGCTCACGAGCATGGTGATGAACGAGATGTAGACGACCACGCTGAACAGGCTCAGCTCGGAAAGACGGTACAGCTCAAGGCAGAGACCGGAATTTATGATTATGCTTCTGAGCCCGAAGAAGGTGAACGCCAGTATGCCTGCAATCGCGGCCAGCACCGCGGCGAAGCACAGATCCGCCGACGTCCTTCCGCGCACCCTGGAGCACAGCGCGTCACGGGCTACATACAGCGCCCACGACACGAAGAGAATCGCGATGTTGATCAGCACCACCGCACCGAGAGAATACAGCACCCCGTTTCCGGCGTACAGCCTCGGCGAAAACATCGCGTACTGGTCGCTGATAGACAGTCCGGAGACATAGATTCCTCCAAGCACGAGCAGCGCCCCGAGCAGGACAAGCCGGAGACGGAAGACGGTCTTCCTGGATGCCAGCCAGAAAAGGCCGCCGGACAAAGCGAGCGCCAGGCCTATCCACAACACATACGAGACGGGATGCGCCGGATTCTGAAGGGACTCCCGGACTATCTTGAACTGCGGCCGGCCCATCACAGAGACCGCGGAGCCTCCGTCCGTCGCGAGAGACCTCACGGAGAATGCCGGAGGTATCTTCAGCTGCCCGTTCACCGCCCTGCCGCGCATGCCTCCATAGCCGGAACGGGTAATCTCCAGTCCGCCTATCACGGTGCAGTCACCATCGCTCATGGACTTCGCGAGATACCATTTGGAGCCGAGGTTCAGATACGCCAGAGTATCGGCCACCGACACGAGAGGCGATTCGAGAGAAAAGTCGGAACTCGTCAGCAGAGGAGTGAGCGCCCGATACTGGATATTGTCGTTGTAGACGGGGAACTCGTTGCACCACGACTGGAGAGTGTCTCCGCAGTAGCGGTAGATGACCATGTCGTCCGGCATGCCGTCCAGTTCCAGCCAGCGGGAATGATCCCCGTCGAGAGCCTGCTCCATGAAGGATTCC
>DVLC01000079.1 GCA_018715685.1 Candidatus Cryptobacteroides merdipullorum | reverse complement strand
GGGAGGGTCTGGCCGACTTCATCGACGTATTCTGCGACGAGGGCTTCTTCACGGTAGCCGAGACCGAGCGGATAATAAACGAAGGGCGCAGGTACGGCCTCCGCGCGAAAATCCACGCCAACGAACTCGCCGTCTCCGGAGGAGTGCAGGCGGGAGTGCGTTGCGGGGCCCTATCGGTCGACCACCTCGAAAGCAGCGGAACCGAAGAGATAGAAGCCCTGCGCGGCAGCGAAACCATGCCCACCCTGCTGCCCGGAGCCGCGTTCTTCCTCGGCATGAGCAATCCTCCGGCGCGCGAGATGATACGCGCGGGACTCGGAGTCGCGCTCGCCTCTGACTACAATCCCGGCTCCTCCCCTTCCGGCAACATGCGCATGGTCTGTTCGCTGGCCTCAATACGCCTCAGGATGACTCCGCGCGAAGCTCTCTGCGCGGCGACGCTCAACGGCGCATACGCCATGGGACTGAGCCGCGACTTCGGCTCGATAACTCCCGGCAAGGCCGCCAATTTCTTCCTGACCCGTCCCCTGCCCTCGGTCGAGTTCTTCACCTACGCCTACCAGACCCCGCTCATCGAGCGGGTGTTCCTGCGGGGAGAGGAACACAGATAGAGACAGGTCTACAGCTTAAGTGTCAGACGGTACGCGTCAAGTTCCGCCTGTTCTTCCTCGCATTGCCGCTGCGGCATGGTCTGCTTGTACTGACGATATTGCATGTTTTCTATAGTTGTCAGCATATTCCTGAAATATCCCGCCTCAGCCAACCACTCCCGCCGGTACCCAATGTCCATCTCATCTACATTGACAAATCGCGTATCACGGTAGAATTTCATGACCAGCCTTCCGACGCGTGCATTCCGTATCGCGTGCTGCTTGCCGTCAGCCATCATCTGAGCATAGGCGCAATAAATTTGCGCATGCTGTAACGCGATTGCCGATCCTTCACCGTAATAGACGATATGCCAATACCATTCAGCCCAGACTTTGGCCTTCTTGAATTCCCTATTCCTCAGACATGTCAGCATATTGGCCTTATAGAAAAGGACAAGAGCCATGGAAGTCAAAGGCAGTTCTCTCGCAGCCGCAACAAACTCCGGTTTGAAAAATATCTTGAGATTAAAGTATTTCTCACCCAGCCCATGTTCCATTGCAAGACATCTGACAAGCGACACAGCCTCGACAAACGACTCGGACAGCAATCCGGAAGAGCACTTTTCAACAATGCGGAGAAGTCCCGCTGCCGCCTCCTCATGCCTGCCCGACGCAGCGACTACCCGGCAGCGCAATATTGCGTAGCGCAACAACGACTCATCCGAACAGCTATAGGCGGTTCCCAGAATGCCACGCAATCCCGGTTTTCTCACAGATTTATCATATACTCCGAGGATTTCGAGCGCTCTATGTATTTTACCGACCGACATAAGAGCCTGCGCCTCACTGAGAAGATATTCCTGATCAGAAGCCGCCCGCTTCAACTCCGCAAGATTCCTGTATGCCCAGAACGCGTCATCCGCATACTCCAGTTCGGCAGCGATATCCCCAAGACGCCGATAATAAGCTACAGCCTCGGTATGACTCAACAGACCGACAGGCCTTCCGAACACCTGTCCCGGCTCGTCGGACATATTCAGCTTCCCGTGGAATTTCAGCATCGACCACAAGGAGGACAGGTCGTGGCTGGAGATGATTCTGACGACATCGGGGCTGAGACTCGCGGCATGCACTTCACGGAAAAGACCATCACGCTTGCCGGCGTACCTTGAATCCTCGTTTGGCATGAACACGAATTCATGAAAAGTATCGTTGATCCTGCTGACCGTATAATGGTCTATCCTGCCGGAACGGAGGTTCTTAAGGTAGAAACGCGTCATTTCATACGCTATTTCCGCACGTTCCACGGTGCTCCAGATGTTGACCACCATACTGGACCATGAACTGAAGGTATAGGACAGTAGTGAACCGCAGCGCTTGCAGAACTGAAGCACATATGGACGCACAGTCGACCATACCGACTGCGACACGCCGCATATCTTCATGATATCCTGTTCAGAAACGCCTTCGTGCGCTATCGAAAGAACACTCATAGCTCTGGCATAGACCGAAGACATCCTGTATCGGGCAAATCTTTTAGAATATTCAGATATCAGGTTCCACAAAAGGAAGGCGGGATTCGTGTCCTGAGACTCAAGCAATTCCGCAATTCTGTAATCAAGGCCTTCCATCGAGCCGAAATTCACAAGCTCCCGGCAGAGCAGTTCAAGGACAGTCGGGTCCTGAGTATGTCGGCCAGAACATATCATATCGAGTTGTGAAGCTGACAGACGCTTGCCGTAGCGCTGCATGAAATTTTCGACAAAGAGTCTTCTGTCCGAATCGCTGAGGCCGTTGCACTTAATTTCCTCCGGAGCGAAACGCCAGAGAACAGCATGATATACCGGGCAATGCTCCGCGCCTGCCAATGCCACATACATAGTCGCCGGCCTCGCACCGATCCAGTCGGAAAGCCGCCCCGCCTCTTCAACACTCAGAAGCGAGCAATGATCTATTGACACATAGCACCTTGCCGGTTTCTCCAGTGGTTTCAGCTCGGTATCCGCCCATTGCAAAAAAGCGTCGACTGGAGACATGTCTTCCGGAGCATATTCGAAATCAAAATAGTGGACATACTCATACTCTTCACTCAATCTTCTGGTCACATAGGCGAGAGTATGGAGGTTCTCCGTTCCGGCGCTGCCTGCAAAGAACAGGACCCCGGTATGCGCCGCAACATGATGTTCAAACAGTTTCCAGAGATTCTCCGGATCGGGTGCTGTCCGGCCGTTCATCTCCAGCGCATGGCGATGAACGCCGGCAATGGAGTCGTACCAGTCGTCCGCGGACGCAGGATATTCTCTGTCTATCATGGAAAGAACCTGGTCATATACCATCCTGCCCAGATCTTCAGGAGAAGAATAGTCGAGTACCGGGTATTTTGACTGACTATGCAGGCGCATTTTCAGCACTTTCAGTCTGTGCTCCGCAATCGACCCGGACGGTTCTCGATATTCCGCAGGGACTTCGACACTTTCGTCGCGTATGAAGAAGGAAGCATAGGGAATATCCATTTTCCGCAACACCCCATACTCGATCTCAAGCTCGGTTATGCTGCATGAAGAGCGCATAGCGTCTCCGAACCATGGCTTCAGCTGTTCCAGTGACGGCGGCAGCTCGTCAAGATCCTCCTGCGAAGGCTGCCAGCCATATCGGCTGCCCAGAATTCCGATAAAGAACGGACGGGAATTGTCAATCTCCTCCATACATGCCGACAACACCAGCCCGTTTCTGCTATCCTCCTCCGGAATCCCCCAGCGCAGGTCTATCGGTACGAATTCAAGATGCCTTGACCGGCAATAATCCGACAAGCGGGGGAATATGAACTGTACAAGATAATCCCTTTCCGCATTCATGTCGCGGAACGTGGATGATATGAACAGACGTATCTGACGGAAATTCCGATTCATGGCAGCTTCAGTCAAAATGCACTCCCGGGTTCATGACCGAGGGGCTGCGCCATTCGATGCCGAACTTCGTGAGCAGCACATGCTCCTTGGCGCTCCAGTATGCGAAGCAGAAGCCCATGCCGCGCGGATGGTCGTCAAGCTGCTCCTCGACGAGCCGCTCCACTTCGTCGATCACCTTCTCGTAGGCGGTGCTCCACTCCACGGGATCGTGCTTCAGGAAGCCTTCCTGCTCGACGCGGTCGTATTCGCCGCTGTCCGCATAACGGATGTTGCGTTCATACATGGTCATCTGGCTTTCAACATCCTCGGCCGCGCTGAGTTCGCAGCCGTGCAGGCTCCCTATGCGCCTGAGAACCAGCAGGCGGAAACCCAGCAGCCTGAGCTTGAGCGCCGGATGCTCATACACCGCGTCCACCATGCGCTGCACTGCCTGGTTCAGGTCGTCAAGCTTGTGGTCAAAGCCTTCCAGATAGCCGGCGACATCGAGGAACTCCTCCGCCAGCGCCGAGTTCTCCCAGTAGC
Source organism: Candidatus Cryptobacteroides merdipullorum (assembly GCA_018715685.1). Lineage (GTDB taxonomy): Bacteria > Bacteroidota > Bacteroidia > Bacteroidales > UBA932 > Cryptobacteroides > Cryptobacteroides merdipullorum. The sequence continues at coordinate 14,817 of DVLC01000079.1, read as the reverse complement.
GCCGCTGCTCGCGCAGATTGTCCTCCGCAACGAGCACGTCGCCGCAGCAGAGCTCCCAATAGGCCTCTATCGTATCGCCGTCGCCCGTGCGGGGCAGGCCCTTCACCGCGAGGCGCGCTTCCTCGAGCGCCTGGCGTACATCGATTTCATTTTCCATGGTCATCAGTCTCAATAAAACTTTTAAATATAGCGAAATTTCAATTGCGAAAAACAGCTTCCCGGGCAGACAGCGCGGACAGCGTGCCGAATATGGAAGAAATTCCTTAACTTTATGCCAGTGACAAAACAGAAATCATGAAGAAATCGTTCAGGAAGAACCTCATTATGACGGCTACCTTTTCGCCTACTTCGAAGGCAGGGACGGAGACAGCAGCCTGTACGAGCAGATACGTTTTGCCGTCAGTGCGGACGGAATTCAAGGGGCACTGGTATTTCTTCTATCACAACGGCGGTGTTCAGGAGGGAGGTTCGCCCTGCACCCGCTCCGTCTGCGTCGACTATCTGTTCTACAATCCGGACGACACGATCAAACATATCATAATGACATCAGAAGGAGTCGCCGCCGCGGAATAGCGGAAGAATGTTCCCAGACGACGAAAATCCCTATATTCGCGCCATGAAATACACCTACACAGCCTCAGCGCTCCCGAACACCCGCATTGATGTAGCGGACATCCTGAGGGGCATTGCGATAGCCGGCATAGTCCTGCTTCATTTCATCGAGCACCTGAATTTCTATGCCTTCCCCGAACCGACCAGGCTCGACCAGGCGGTCTGGGACTCGGCCTTCTTCATCTTCGGAGGCAAGATGTACGCGATCTTCGCGCTGCTCTTCGGGCTAAGTTTCTTCATTCAGAACGACAACCAGGCGAAGAAAGGCGTGGACTTCCGGCCCCGCTTCCTGTGGCGCATGCTGCTTCTGCTGATATGGGGGCTGTTCGACCTGTGCTTCTATAACGGAGACATACTCTCGGTATACGCCGTCTGCGCGCTCTTCGTCGTTCCATTCATCCGCTCGCGCAATTCCGTATTGATAGCGATAGCCGCCGTAATGTTCATCCAGCCGGTCGAGCTGGTCTGCATAATACGGGGACTCGCAAATCCTGATGCCGCACCACTCGGATTCAGCGGCAGCGGAGCGCATTACGCAGCCATGTACGAAGCCTGTGCCGAAGGCAGCTTCCTGCAGGTGGCCGAGGCGGGCATCGTCCACGGCTTCATCAGCAACTTCCAGTGGGCGATAGCCAACGGCCGGCTCAGTCAGACCGTGTGTCTCTTCACGATAGGCATACTGTTCGGCCGGCGCAGGCTCTTCTACGACGAGGGGGACAACCTCAGGATATGGAAGCACATCCTGCTGGGCTCGCTCGTGATGTTCTGTCTCGTGAATCCCTGGAACGGCGGCTGGGCGAAGAATGTCGGGAACGAAGGCATAGCAAATGCGCTGAGCGCGATGCAGACCATGTGGAGAAACTTCTCGATGATGTGGATCATCGTGTCAGGAGTCTGCCTGCTCTACTACAGGACGCACGCACGCAAGGTGCTGGCGGTGCTTGCTCCGTACGGAAAGATGTCGCTGACCAACTACCTCGGGCAGTCGATGATCGGAAGCCTGCTGTTCTACAACTGGGGATTCGGGCTCTACACCGTGTCCGGCCACACGATGAGCATCTGCATAGGTCTCGCAGTCGTGATTCTCCAGATCGGCTTCAGCCAGCTGTGGCTCAGGCACCACAAGCGCGGCCCGTTCGAGACCGTCTGGAACAGGCTGACATGGATAGGCGGGAAGCGCTAGTTCAACGCTAACGTTTCTCCAGCACGTACACCGCGAAGGTCTTCGGGCCTATCTCGGTGGAAAGGCTCCTGCCCTCGAAGTCGAGCGCCGCTGTCTTCGGGACTATCTTCTCAGGCTCGTCGAGTGTGTTGTCGGCATCGGGATCGTCGCTATGGTAAGTCACTATTCCGACACCCTTCATGACCTCCTTCCGCCGCAGTCCGTCGAAGTCGATTCTGACCGGCTGGACAGAATCCGAGACATTCGCGATCTTCACATATATCCTGCCGTTGCCGGCGTCGAGCACCGAGCTCGCGAAAAGGCCGTTCTGTCCATCTGCGCCTGTGACGTTGCGACCGTCTTCAGCCTTCAGTTCCAGCACGTTGGTGCCCTTGTATGTCGTATAGAGCTGCTGGATGTAATAGCTGCACGAGCGCATGCTGCGCAGATTGTCGAACCAGATGAGGTCCGGTCTCCACTGCCAGCCCTCGACATGGGCGAACAGAGGCGCATAGGTGGCCATGTGGACTATGTCGGCGTTCCTTTCAAGTCCGGTCATGAAGGCCGCCTCCAGCAGGGCCGCTTCGAAATGGTTCCACTTCTTGCCGGCGCCATGGCAGGCATACTCCCCTGCAAACACCTTCGGGCCCTTGCGGTCATAATTGTCGTAACGAGCTCCCTGGGCGAGGAACCACTTCTCGGGACGATAGAAATGCTCGTCCACGAGGTCGGCGCCGAGCCTTGCCATCTCGGGCCAGAGATAGTCGAACTGCTCCCCCTCGGAATTCGGCCCCGATGAACCCACTATCCTTATCTCCGGATAAGCCTCGCGAATGGCCTTGACGAAAGGCTCGAGGTGCTCCACATAGGTCTCTCCCCATTGCTCGTTGCCTATGGCTATGAACTTGAGGCCGAATGGTTCGGGATGCCCCATCGCGGCGCGCAGGGCGCCCCATTCGGTCGAAACGTCGCCGTTCGCGAACTCAATCAGGTCGAGGGCGTCGTCAATATAGTCGCGGAGCTCTCCGACAGGCTGATGGGAGCTCTCGTCGTCGTTCTGGTACTGGCAGGCAAGGCCGCAGCTGAGCACCGGAAGAGGCTCCGCGCCTATATCCTCCGACAGGAGGAAATATTCATAGAAGCCAAGCCCGTATGACTGGTAGTAGTCAGGGAAGAAGCGGTGGGTGAAAGTGTACTGCCACCTGTTCTCGTTGAGCGGACGGTTTTCGACAGGGCCGACGCTGTCTTTCCAGCGATATCTCGTCTGAAGGTCGGTGCCCTCGACTATGCAGCCGCCGGGGAAACGGAAAAGCCCCGGATGCAGGTCGTACAGCGCCTGGGCGAGATCCTTGCGCAGGCCGTTCTCGCGGCCTTTCCATGTGTCGACGGGGAAAAGCGACACATGCTCGACATCCACCGTCTCCCTGCCTGAAAGGAAGATTCTCAGCGCCGCCTTGGGGTTGGTGACATCCGAATGCAGAACCAGCTCATATTTCTTCCACTCCGGAGAATCCACAGTGATACGCGCGGAAGCGAACGCCTGGTCCTCCGCCATTGAAGAGCGGTCCATCAGCTGGACTTCGAGCGAGCCTGGCCGTCCGTCGGGCACTCTCGCCCACACACTGAAACGATAGTCCGCACCGGCTTTGACTCCTATTCCGAAAAAGCCGTCGTTCTCCAGAGCCGTATGCTTATGCGGATGGCCGGGCCAGACCAGCCTCAGATAATGGGGGTTGCGATCGAACGGTCCGTCGTCCATGAGCTCGAAGCGTCCGGCCGCCTTCCAGCCTTGCAGATGATCCGGAAATTCGAACGAGCGGTTCTTTACCAGCTCCGCATAGAGACCGCCGTCGGCGGCGAAATTGATATCTTCGATGAAGATGCCGTACATGGTCGGCTGGATTTCGGCGCCGGGCCTGTCGACACAGAGATGCATGACGTTTGACTGGGCATAGGCTGTCACGGCAAGCGCCGTTGCGATGACAGAAAGGCAGATTCTCGATTTCATTGGTTATCTCAAATATGTTGGCGTCCAAATTTATGAATATAATTCCATGAAATCCCCATCCAGTGACAGAAACTTCACGGAATTTAGCAGAAATTCCACGACTGGGCATGACACGGCAAAGCCCGGCCGTTGGAGCCGGGCTTCTGTCGGATTATCGCCGGAATCAGCGCACCCTTGCGGTCATCGGACGCGCCGCCGTGCCGGAGACGGGAGGGTTGTCCGAACCGGCCTCGGTCAGCACACGCGTAACCGTAAGCGGAGTGGTGATCACGCCGTCGGCCGTACACCCGTAGACATAGACCACATAGCCGGTGGACGCCCAGAGATTCTCGGCCTTGAGCGTGGCCTCGCCGGAAATCAAATCCTTATCGAAAGTGCCGTTGTACTTCGCCCAGAAGAGGTCGTCGGCGGCGAACTGCATGTCGTCCTCGAATTCCTCGTAGACCGAAGATCGGTCGACATGGCAGATATAGCTCATGTCGGGGTCGGAAGGCGTCACCTTGATGTTCAGATTCTGGCGAGAAACCGTCACTTCGAGCTCGAAGGTACCGTTTTCGAGCGGCTGGAACGCAGGAGTATGGAATTCCTTGGTCACCACGTCGGTACGCAGATCCTTGCCGTCGACTCCGAAGACGAGCAGACAGTAGTCGGTGTCAGGCACCAGAGGACGTATCTCCTCGTTGGCAAGCTCGTTCTCGCGTATCCAGGCGCGGGGCACGCTCATCTCCTGGGTGCCGTGAGAGGAAAGGTCGGTCCACGCCAACGGCTGGCCGTCCGTCAGATAAAGCTCGTCGTAGTAACGCTGCTCGTAATCCTTGACATATGCCTCCGCGACCTGCGCGGCAGTCAGACGCGTGCCGTCTTCGGCAATGAACGCCGACTGACTGACTATGCCGTGGAAATAGTGAAGGTCATCGCTCGGAACCACAGTATAGTCGAGTCCGTACCAGGTGATGTTGCTCAGGCTCACGCGGTAGCTGGTGTTCACCACCTCCTCGGCAGTAGTCGTGAAAGGCACCTTCATCACAGCCGTGTTAGGAATCAGCTGCTGGCCGGAAGCATCCTCCTCCAGACCGAAGACTATCAGATAATAGGACTGTCCGGCGGTCAGCGGGGTCGATGCCGGAGTCTCGTAGTGGTATGTCCCGGAATGCATGAGCATGTCGCGGTAGTAGTCCCACATGCCGAACTGCAAATAGTAGTCGAACATGGCCTTGGACTCAGCCACCACGGCGTCCTCGCCCTTCTCGTCGAAAGACGCGGCGTCGTAGGCGGTCACATAATAGTAGACCGACGCATCCTTCGCAGTCACTGTCGCGGCAACGCCCGTGCCCGTGACTTCAGTGATCTCCACCGTGAAGTCGTCACCCTCGGTCACTCCCGTCTGGTCGGCGGTGAGCAGCACGTTGAACTGGACCATGGAGGTGCGTTCGTCTCCGTCGGAATAGATTATCCCCACGGTGCCTTCGGACTCATACATCTGCGCATCCTCGGCGGGAGCCGCGACGGTAAGCACCTCGTTCTCGAGCGTCACCGTCCAGCCGAAAGGCCTGCCGGCCACGAGAGTCTCCGCAACCCCGTTGCTCTCCACCTCATAGGTCTTGACTTGCCCGAAAGTGAATACGGAGGTCTCCGGAACTTCACGCAGGATAAGGTAGAAGTCCCCCTTCTTGGCGACCGTGATCACGGAGCCGTCGGCCAGGGTGAAATAGACATTCTCGTCATCCTGGGAAACAGCCGAGAAGAATGAGTCCCCGACTGACGAACCCTCGTCCGTCACAGCCTTGACCGGATTGCCTTCGGCGTCGAGAATGCGCTCCCAGACGGTTCCGCCGTCATAGCTGACCGTCCACCAGCCCTCGTCGTCGACAGCGAGCTTCGGACATGTCCCGTCCTCTCCGGAAACCGGCAGAAGCCGCCCGTCGGCATCGGTGAGCCATGTGGTCTCTCCGTCGGAAGTCAGCGTCCAGTAATACACTCCGTCCTGTTCCCTGACTCCGATCACGGGAGCGTCCTCTCCGTTGCTGCCGCTCCTGATCACCGCGGTGGTGTTGTCAGAGAAATAGATCGTGTATGAACCGTCGGCGCCTTCCTCGACCTTTACGATCGAGATGCCGCCCTGGAGCGATTCTACAAGAGCGTTGATCGTCTCGATGTCGCCGTTGAGCTTGTCGAGCTTGGATTCAAGCTGCTCCACGCGGTCGCGCAGGTCGTCGAGGCCCTTCCGCAGCTCCGAGTCGTCGTAGGCGCCCGTGCAGCCCGCGAGCATGAGTCCGGCCGCTACGGCCAGGACTGAAGAAATAAGTTGTCTCATGAAATCTGTATTTGAAATAGACTATGAATGCTGTTTTGAAATATTGCGAAAATTCCTGTACGTGTCTTCCTTGTTAAATTTCTGTTAAAATTTTGTTAAATATAGGAACTAATTCCGAAAAAAACCAGCCCGGAAGCCGGAACTGCCGGGTGCCGCGGCGCGCAGCGGATGTAAATTCAGCAATATTCCGACCTGCAGAGCGGATAACGCGATGAATTTATTAGTAAATTGCAAAGATTTTTCACGAAAAATATATATCCCGAATATGGAAGTAAACAAGAAAAGTTTCAGAGAGGAGGCGCTCGCCTACCACTCCGAAGGCCGCCCCGGCAAGATAGAAGTCATACCCTCGAAGCCGTACAGCACCCAGAAGGATCTGTCGCTCGCCTATTCGCCCGGAGTCGCCGAACCCTGCCTCGAAATCCAGAAAAACCCCGATGAAGCCTACAGGTACACCGACAAGGGCAACCTCGTGGCCGTGATTTCCAACGGCACCGCCGTGCTGGGTCTCGGAAACATCGGAGCGCAGGCCGGAAAGCCCGTGATGGAAGGCAAGGGCTTCCTGTTCAAGACCTTCGCCGACATCGACGTGTTCGACATCGAGGTCGACACCAAGGATCCCGAGGAATTCATCAGGACCGTCAAGAACATAGCCGTGACCTTCGGAGGCATCAACCTCGAGGACATCAAGGCTCCCGAATGCTTCGTGATAGAGGAGAGGCTGCGCGACGAGCTCGACATCCCCGTGATGCACGACGACCAGCACGGCACCGCCATCATCTCGGCGGCCGCTCTGCTCAACGCCCTCGAGATCAACGGCAAGAAGATTGACGAAGTGAAGGTGGTGGTCAACGGAGCCGGAGCGGCCGCAATCTCCTGCGCGAAACTCTACATGGCACTGGGAGTCAGACGCGAGAACATAGTCATGTGCGACAGCAAGGGTGTCATCTCCGTGCGCCGCAAGGATCTCAATCCCGCAAAGGCCGCATTCGCGACTTCAAGCGAGGCCGAGACTCTCGAGGAGGCGATCAGGGACGCCGACGTCTTCCTCGGCCTGTCGGTCGCCGACGTGCTCACGGCCGACATGGTCAGAAGCATGGCCAAGGATCCCATAGTGTTCGCGCTCGCGAACCCCAACCCCGAGATTCGCTACGAAGTCGCCAAGGGCGCCCGTCCCGACCTCATCTTCGCCACCGGACGTTCGGACTACCCCAATCAGGTCAACAATCTGCTGGGCTTCCCCTACATCTTCCGCGGAGCCCTCGACGTGCGCGCGACCAAGATCAACGACGAGATGAAGATCGCGGCGGTCAAGGCACTCGCCGCCCTCACCAAGGAGCCCGTTCCCGACATCGTGGCTGCGGCGTACAACGACAACAACATCTCCTTCGGCCGCGAGTATCTGATACCCAAGGCGCTCGACCCGAGGCTCATCACCTGCATCTCCATGGCCGTGGCCAAGGCGGCCATCGAATCCGGCGTGGCCCGCAGGACCATCACCGACTGGGACGCCTACTGCCAGCAGCTCGAAAAGCGCATGGGCCGCGACGACAAGCTGATGCGTTCGATACGCTCCATGGCCTGCACGGCCACACCCAGGAGGCTCGTGTTCAGCGAAGGTGACAGCCTCAACACCCTCAAGGCCGCTATCCACCTGCTCACCGACGGAGTCGCGACACCGATTCTGGTCGGAAGCCGCGAGAAGATACATGCGCTGCTCGAGGAGCAGAACCTCTCGCTCGACGACAAGTACATACTCGATTTCCGCAGCGACGCAGAGAAGGAGCGCAGGGCCCGCTACGCCGAACTGCTCTACAGCAAGATGAGCCGCCGCGGAATCAACCACGACGAGGCGCTCAAATGCATGATGCAGCGCAACTGGTTCACCATGATGATGATCGCCTCCGGCGACGCAGACACCACCCTGCTCGGATACGGACACAACTACATCGAGGCGCTCGACCCGATACGCCAGGTATTCGGTCTTCCCGCCGACCGCAGGCTCGCCGCCATGAGGATAGTCACGACCAAGCGGGGCCCGATGTTCTTCGCCGACACCGCAGTGAACCCCTCACCCTCCGCAGAAGACCTCGTCGAGATAGCGCTGATGAGCGCAAAGACTGTCCGCCGTTTCGGAATCGAACCGGTGATAGCGATGCTTTCGTCATCCAACTTCGGCACCGACAACGGCACGCGCTCGCAGAAAGTCGCCAGAGCGGTGGAGATACTGCACGAGAAACACCCCGACCTGCTCGTCGAAGGCGAGATGAAGGCGAACATCGCGCTCGACCGCGAGACCAGGGCGCGGCTCTATCCCTTCAACAAGCTCGGAGACCGCGAGGTGAACACCTTCATCTTCCCCAACCTCGCCGCGGCCAACATCTCCTACAAGCTCGTGGAGATGCTCGGCGGAGCCGAAGTCAACGGTCCCATACTGATGGGGCTCGACCGTGCCGACATCCACCTCGTGCCCGAGAACGCCAGCACCAGATCGCTGATCAACCTCGGAATGATAGCCGCTGCAGAGGCAGTGCCCGCAAAAGCTGAATAGCAACCGCGGCCGGCCTCCGACACCGAGGAAAGAACCGTGCCCTTCAGAGAGGCGGGAAAAGCCTCTTGAAGGGCACAGTTCTTTCGTTGCGCGAAACTGTCTACTTCGCCGACTCCGTCTCGGCGACTTCGGCATCAGGGACTTCGCTGCGCTTGACTATCACCTTGTCGATGCGGGCGCCGTCCATGTCCACTACCTCGAACGAGAAGTCCTTCCATACCGTCTTCTCTCCGGCCACGGGCACATGCTCGAGTTCGTCGAGAATCAGTCCGCCGACGGTGTTGTACTCCGCATCGGAGTCATCGTCGGAATCGTCTATGTCGAAGAACATCCTGAAATCGTACATCGAGCACTGGCCGTCCACAAGCCAGCCGTCGTTGTCATGGCGGGCTATGATGTCGGGCTCCTTCTGATGGTCGTCGTTGACTATGCCCACGAGCGCCTCCATTATGTCCTTCAGCGTGATGATGCCCGAGCAGGAACCGTATTCGTCGCATACGAGCGCCCGGCTGATCTTCTTCTGCTTCATCTGTTCGAGCACGGCGTAGACGCTCATGTTCTCATGAAAATAGACGGGCTCGCGAATCAGCTTGTCAAGGCTGAAGCCGGGCTTGCCTATGCTCAGGACATAGTCCTTGAGCGAGAGCACGCCCACCACATGGTCAAGGTCGCCGTCGGTCACGGGATAGGCCTCGAAGAGATTCTCCTCAATGGTGTCCCGGATCTCCTTCTCGCCCATCTCCTTGTCGAGCCACACTATGTCGCTCCTGAGGGTCATGATGGTGTTGACCTTGAGGTCGCCGAGCGCGAACACCCTCTCCACGATGTCCTGCTCCACCGGAGAGACCTCGCCCTCGTCGGTGCCTTCCTGGATTATCGACTTTATCTCCTCCTCCGTGACCTTGGACTCCTGCCCCTTGACGCCGAGTATCTTTATCACAAGGCCTGTGCTCTTGGCAAGCAGCCACACAAACGGGGACACTATCGCGGAGATGACCTTCATGGGTCCGGCCACTGCCTTGGAAACCTTCTCGGAAGCGCTCAAGGCTATCCTCTTGGGCACGAGCTCGCCGAAGACTATGGTCAGATATGTCACCAGCACCACTATTATTCCCTGGGCAAGGGTCGTCGCCAGACCGGCCGACATGCCGGCCCTGACGAACAGGTCGGCAAAGGCTGCGGCTATCTTGTTGCCGGAGAAGATACCGGTCAGGATTCCGATCAGCGTGATGCCTATCTGGACGGCCGAAAGGAACCTGTCGGGATCGGAGGCCAGCTTCAGAGCCGTCTTCGCGCGCTTGCTGCCCTTGTCAGCTTCCGCCTGGAGATTGGACTTGCGCGCAGAGACCACGGCCATCTCCGACATGGAGAATATTCCGTTAAGCAGAATAAGGAAAAGAATTATGAAAATTTCGCTCATATAACCTTCATTTTAGATTGACACAGGGACGATTACATGAGACATGAGGCTTTTCGAGACCGCGTCGTCAGAGCCGCCGTCCGATTCCTGCACCATTGCGGTACAGCCGTTTGAATTTTCTTCCATCTTCATATATAGGTTTCAATCTGCGAATTTATACATATTTTTCACAATATGCAATTCGCAGACTGATGCAGCCTTGACAGGGCTCCTGGCCGGAACGGCCTATACGTATGCGTCGTAGCGCCCGTCGTCATCAGGATACCCGTCCTCCTGCTCCTCGACCTCCGGAAGGTAATACTGCTCGATCTCGGCGGCGAACGGAGCGAGCCTGCCTGCCCTGTAGATGTCGACCGTCTCCTTTACAAGAGCATCGGAGCCCAGGCGGGTGCAGCGAAGGGCGCACATGTCCATAAAGTCCTGATCCGTTTCGACAAGTCCGTCGCGCAGCAGGCAATACAGCCTTTCGAACGCGTCAGCCCAGCCGAGCTTCGCCGCCAATGCATACCAGCTGTAGGCCTTGGCCGGATCCTTCTCGATGCCGAACTCTCCGTCCCTGTACATGTCGCCGAGCGAAATCGAGGCGAGTTCGCAGCCGGATGCGGCGAGCTTCTCCATTCCTTCGACATACCGCTTCAGACCGGTCCAGTAATCTGCAGAAGAGGAATCCGGCCTGTCGGAGTCGAGCAGCGTCAGACGGCAGAGCGACGAGCCCGCCTCCGCTCCCCTCTCGGAGAGTTCGCGATATTTCCGCTCGTCCACCACATGATATTCGTCGTTGCACGACGAGGCTATGGCGAACTCGGGCCAAGCCAGCACCAGACCGTTCTCAGCGGCGAATCCGTAGTCGTCCTTCGCCCTCGTGACGCCTTCCTGCTCGGCGACGGCGCTTCCGCGCAGATAGTGCCAGAAGGGGTCGTCGGGATACATTTCCACGAGCTGCGAGGCCATTCTGCCCACGGCAGCCACGTCCTGCGCCATGATACGGCTCCCGTAGAGCATCTGACGGAATGACCTCCACAGGGCATACGGGGATCCGGCTTCGTACGCTTCCCGCAGGTACCGCCCGGCTTTACCGTAATCGACATAGCCGAGATCTCCGTAAAGGAAGGCATCGGATAATGCGACGCGGGCGTCGTTGTTGCCGGCCTCGGCGGCCTTACGGAAGCACTCCACCGAAGACTCGCCCCAGCCGGAGTCGGGACGCAGCACGCAGAGACAGCGGCCGTAGGCGAACAGACCGGCGGAACTCCCTTCCCGAGCCCATTTCCTGACCGCCTCCAGGGACTCCGGACTCAGGAGCCTTACGCTCTCGCTCGTCCAGAACACGCGGCCGAAGACATCCATCGCCTCTGCGGCCTTATCCTCACCGGCACCGGCAAAGTCGAATCTGAAGATGTTGTAGACTATGTCGTCGAAGGCTCCGCGGCGGAACATGCCCCGGAAATCGTCGCTTGCGACCCGGACGCCGCTGTTCTCATAAATGTCTGCCATGATTTTCGTGTATTGATCCGTCAGCAATATAGCAAAAACAAACGACTACCAGGCCAGCACGGGGAGGCCTTTCACGGGGTCGTAGGCGAATGCGCCTGTCACTCCTTGTTCGACCATTGCCGCGTTCATCTCTTCGACAGCAACCTTGAAGCCGGCTTCGTCAAGGCTCGGGAAAGGCTCCGCTCCTTCGAGGTCATCCATAACAGAACCTGTCCTGGAACCCCAGAACACGGCAACAAGCTCGGCATCTTCAGACAATCCGGCAACAGCCCTGCCTCCGGAAGCTCCATTTATGGTGAAAACGCCATCGGTAATTGCATAACAGCTGTACATGTAGGACGGCGAAGACATAGGGATTGGCCATACCATGCTGGCGCCGGAAAAGTTGCCGGCAATGCCACCCGCATTTGCAGTAAACTCGGACACCCCGCTACCAGCGGAAATCGTCACGTCTGCGCCACATATAGCATAGCTGGCCATCAAGGTCTGGTCTCCAGAAGAAGCCAGCCCGACGAGTCCGCCGAAATTGCTTCTGTCGGAAAGTACGCTGACCACCGCCTCGTCGGACCACTCCGCAGCACATCCCAGTGTAATCGCTCCGGCAGAACCTGCTATACCCCCTATGTTGACATTCGTCGTCATATCGGTCACAGCGGAAGATATTTCCATCCTGCCGTTTATATATGCGTCGCACACCGATGTGTTCGCATTGGCAGACAAGCCATAGATACCTCCCACATTGACATCGGAATATTCATCATTCTGCACGATTGTGAGCAGTCCGCCCAAATGCGCCGACAATGTCATAATATTTGACTGTCCGGTTCCGACAAGACTGCCGGCTATGCCGCCGAAATTAATGGTTCCGCCGCTGTCTATGGACGCTTCGCCATTGAATATGCCAGTACAGTCGGAGACTGACGAACCGGAATTGCCACATACAATCCCCATATTCACATTCGCAACGCCTCCGTCAGGGACACTGAAGCTGCCGCTGAAATCAACCGTGCAATCCTGAATTTCCACTGCATCCACGGAACCGACGATGCCGCCGAGCTGGGCGTAGACATAAGACCCTTCGGGATCCGTAACATTGAAGCCGGCCTCGATCGCGCCGGAGCCGCTCAGGCTGCAATATGTTATGCGTCCGCCCGTCATCATGCCCGCTATGCCGCCCGTTGCTGAAGCCTCTCCGCCAGAGGTAACGATGCTGTCAGAGTCTCCGAGAGTCACGCTGCAATAGTCGATGTTGCCGCTCTCCGCCATTCCGCAGATTCCACCCGCGTCGGCGGTGCCGGCCTTGTCAGGCCCGCAGGAGGCAGATACGGAGCCGCTGAAAGAGCAGTGCTCGATAGCACCCGAACCGGGACGGATGTTCATCGCGTCGGCATAGGCGATTATGTTGAAACCTGCGATGCCGCCCGCCGCCACAGTTCCTTTATTTTCATTGCTCGTTGTCGCATGAACCTCCCCAGAAACATTAAGGTTCCTGATGGTTCCGTCGTTGACCCCGAAGAGTCCGGCACTCGTGAAGGTGGTAGTTCCGGCAAGGTTCACATTCAGACCTGACACCGTATGTCCGTCACCGTCGAACACGCCCTGGAAAGCGTAGCGGGGATTCTCGTAAGGATAGCGTCCGTCAGTAGGTCCGCTGCCTATCGGGGTCCAGTTCCCGTATCCGCCGAGGTCGATGTCGGCGGTCAGCCTGTAATGCACGCCGTCCTCATAATATCCAGGAGTCTCTTCGTTGACATATTTCGCGAGCAGCGCGAGCTGGGACGCTTTCGCTATAAGATAGGGATCGGCCTCGGTACCGCTGCCGCCCGCAAAGGCGTCGGCGATCATAGGGCCGGCTGTCGTGAACTTCAGCCATTCACTCCAGGCGGAGATTTCAAACTCATCACCGGATGGCAGCGCCATTATTCTCACCGAATATCCCGTCTCGGGCTGAAGCCCGGTCAGTTCGTATTCCGTCTCCTCGATGGTGAGCTCCTGCTCATAGTCCTCCGGTCCCGCAAGCTGGAGAATATATTCCGAGGCGCCCTCCACGACCTCCCAGGTCAGCACAGCCGAGGTCTCGGCGACATTCTCTATGGTCAGGACAGGGGTTTCAAGCACTGACGGCTCCGGCTCGATTCCCGGCTTCTCGCAGGAAACCGCAGCCATGGTTGCGGCTGCGAAAAGCCATGCCGCATGATGAAAACAACTCTTCATGTTCATATAGTCGTTAAAATTTCTCCAAAGCTAATATATTTTCCGAAATATCCGCAAGCACTCCTGCGCGGCAGCACGCCACTGCGTCCGCACGGACTCTCGTCCATTGGTGTCAAGATTCACAAGTATTGCGAAAGAGCGCGGGAAATCGTATTTTGTGAAGTTAAAGTTCATTTGAGATGATAAAGATTTACAGTATGCCCAGCTGCCCCGACTGCCGCAATGTGGAAGAGCAGATCGCAGGCCTCGACGGATATGAAGTGATAGACATAGGTTCGCATGTGCGCCTGCTCAAGGAATTTCTGCGCCTGCGAGACAGCAACCCCGCCTTCGACGATGCGAGACGAGGCGGATACATAGGCATCCCCTGCTTCGTTCTTGAAGACGGCAGGGTCACGCTGAAACCGGAGGAAGCGGGGCTCAATGCGCGGGGAGCAGACGCCGTGGACACCGGTTCCGCAAGTTCCGACCCCTCCGGAACCGGCCCAGGCGAAGGTTTCGGCGAAGGAGCGGCGTGCAGCCTGGACGGGAAGGGGTGCTGAAAAAGCCGAGGGAAATTCTTTTCCTATAGGAAATAAAATTGTACATCAGCCACGAGCATGAACTTATAGGAAACGGTTTCACCCGCACAAGATTGAACGATTTTTTCGTCGGATCTTGCGCATTTTTGCGAAAATTCCTATAATTGCACTAAAACCAAGAAACCATCAGCGCCATGTTTATTCGATTTGTCGCTTCAAACTTCCTCTCCTTCGGCAAGGAATGCGAATTCAACATGCTTGCGGCTCCACTGAAAAGCCACACCGATCATGTATACTTCAATCAGACAAAACGCCTGAAGGTATTAAAGGGTGCGGCCATCTACGGAGCGAACGGAGCAGGCAAATCGAATATCGTCAAAGCCATCTATTTTCTGAGAGACACCATCCTGGCAGGAAGCATTCCCCCGGAGATTTCCCAGTACAAATACAAACTCGATGAAACGATTTCCGGGGAGCCGACAATATTTGATATTGAATATGAATGGAACAAGAAGTTCTAT
>DVLC01000078.1 GCA_018715685.1 Candidatus Cryptobacteroides merdipullorum | reverse complement strand
GTGTGACCATCAACTCCTACAAGGAGCTGATGCCCAGAATGAACGATATTTTCATCAAACTCGTAACCGAAGGGGAGGGTGTGAAATGAACTCAAGGATAATAGGTATAATAGTCAGGCGCGAGTATCTCAACCGCGTAAAGAAGAAAAGCTTCCTCGTCACCACCTTCCTGGTTCCGGTGCTTTTCGCCGCGATGTGCCTGCTGCCGTCGCTCATCATGTTCGGAGCCAAGGAGGAAAGCAAGGTCGTCGCCGTAGCCGACGCCTCTGGCATAGTGCTTCCTGTTCTGGAGAATACGGAGACAGTCACCTATGAGGACTGCTCCGGACATCCTCTGGACAGCGTGAAGAGAAACCTTGCCGCCTTCGGCTATGATGCCGTTCTCGAGATATCCCCGCTGGATACTGCCGGAAAGACAGTGAGCGCGGCGATATATTCGACCAAGCCGCTGGGTGTCGACATGACGGAGAATATCGGCAACCGCATCGACTACGCGGTGGAGGAGTACCGTGTAGACTCTTACGGCATAGAGGGGCTGGGAGAGATCATGGACGCGGTAAAGGCCGACGTGCGCCTGCGCTCCTACACCATCGAGGATGACGGTGAGGCCAAGGCGGCCGAGTCCGGCGTGTATATGATAGTGTCCATGGTGCTCGGCATGATAATCTACATGTTCATCGCCGTGTTCGGCGGTATGGTCATGTCGTCCGTGATCGAGGAGAAGTCGAGCCGCGTGGTCGAGGTGCTGATAAGCTCCGTGAAGGCCACCGAGCTCATGTTCGGCAAGATAATAGGCATCGCCATGGTCGCCCTCACGCAGTTCCTGCTGTGGGTGGTGCTCACGGTAGCGATAGTCGGCGTGGTAGGTGCGGTCGCAGGGCCTTCGCTGTTTTCGGGCGCGGATCCCGCTGAAATGGTGCAGATGAGCGGAATGGATCCCGCAATGGCTGAGACCGCCATGGCGGCCGCTTCCGACCAGGGAGAGGCTTCCGTGCTGCTGTCGTCGCTGGCCAACATTCCGTTCGGGCAGATTGTCGTCTGCTTCGTGCTGTTCTTCGTGTTCGGCTATATGCTCTATGCGTCGATGTTCGCCGCCATAGGCTCCGCAGTCGAGAACGAGGGTGATTCGCAGCAGCTCCAGCTCCCGTTGACTGTGCCTCTGCTGGTCGCTTTCTTCATCGCGCTTTATGCGTTCAAGGCCCCGGACAGCAGTCTGGTGTTCTGGGGTTCGGTCATACCGTTCACCTCGCCCATCGTGATGCTCGCCCGTCTGCCTTTCGGCGTTCCGCTCTGGGAGATAGCGCTTTCGATAGTGCTGCTCGTAGCCACCGTCGCCCTGTTCGCCTGGGCGTCGGCGAAAATCTACAAGGTCGGCATTCTGATGTTCGGAAAGAAATCCACATGGAAGGATCTATGGAAATGGTTCAAGCAAAAGTAATCGCGGCGGCGCTACTCGCCCTGGGTGCGTGTTCCTGCACTCCGCGCATGTCTTGGACGAAGTACGACATGGACGGGCACCGTACCGGAGTGACTGCTCCCAACGCCGACAATGTGCCGGAAGCTCTCGGTGTGCTTGGTGACAGCTGCTATGTGTCTCCTGACGGGAGCGTGTTTCCCGCCGGTTCGGCTACTTATGCCGCGGCCGCCGAGCTGATCGCTGTCCAGCCCGAAATGGCACCGTTGAAGCAGGTCATAGGATATGCTTCGCACGAAATGCTCCGGGAGGGGCCGAACTGCGCGCTGTCCAACTGGATAGTCGACCACATGATGGAGGATGTGGCCCGCATCACCGGCCGCAAGGTGGATGTCGGACTGATAAATTCGGGAGGCATCAGGGTTGATCTGCCTGCCGGCACCGTGATCAAGGACGATCTGGTCTCCATGCTGCCATTCAGGAACTATCTGTGCTATGTGGCTCTCAAGGGCGAAGATCTCTCCGCTCTGTTCGAGGGCATGGCCGACGGGAACATGCAGTGCTTCGGCGGGGCTGAAGTCGTGCTTGACGGCGACAGGCTCGATACTCTGCTGGTAGGGGGCCTGCCGGTGGATCCGGAGAAAGTCTACGGAGTGGCCACAATAGATTTTCTGCTTGACGGAGGTGACCGCATCAATGTGGCAAAGAACGCCATGGAGCTCATAATCACCGATGTCAAAGTCATAGATTCGATGCTGCCGTATGCCATGAGCTATGCGGAGCGCGGAGATTCGATCAGTTATTTTGCGGACGACAGGTTGGTCGTAAGGGGGAAGTGATGAAAATGTCAGGAAAATTTCTGCTGTTCGCCGTCATGGCGTGCGTGCTCTGCTCGTGTCAGAGAGAACCAAGACTCGTGATTCTTCATACCAATGATACCCACAGCCATTTCGAACCGATACGCAGCGGTGTGGACGCCGGGCGTGGCGGAATCATCGAGAGGGCGGCGTTCGTGGATTCCGTGAGGGCCGCCATGGGTGAGGACAGGGTGCTGTTGCTGCACGCCGGGGATTTCAGTCAGGGAACCTCCTATTTCTCGGAGCTCGGCGGACAGCTTGAGCCCAGGATGATCAATGCCCTGCGT
>DVLC01000077.1 GCA_018715685.1 Candidatus Cryptobacteroides merdipullorum | reverse complement strand
GGCACAGTCTCGCGGTGGGACTCATCGTGAGCGTCGGCGGGGTTTGCGGAGACCTGTTCGAATCGCTTTGGAAGCGCCATTACCATGTCAAGGACTCGGGGAACATAATCCCCGGACACGGTGGCATGCTGGACCGTTTCGACAGCAGCCTCGTGGCGATTCCCATGGCCTGCGTCTATCTGGCGGCCTTCGGCCTGCTCTGAGGCAGGTTTGTCTTTCCCTGAAAAAAGTTGATTCCGTCGGCAGGTTGCGGCAGATTTGCAGTCTGCCGCTCGTTTGCTATGCCGTTTTTCTCTGTTTTCTTCGGAACATCATGAGGTAGAGCAGGCCGGCGAGGGTCAGTGATATGGGGTAGCCGAACCAGATTCCGCGGAGTCCGAAACCGAGCGCTATGCCGAAGAGCCAGCTCGCCGGGATGGATATCAGGATATAGGAGACGAACGCCACGGGCAGAATCGGCTTCACGCACTGGATTCCCCTGAGGCAGTTCGAGAAACATATCTGCATTCCGTCGCCGAACTGGTACAGTATGAAGGGCAGCACCAGAGTGACGGCGAGGCTCATGACTTCGGCGGAGTCGGTGAACAGCGCGGCCAGAGGCCGTATTGCGGTCAGGACGATGCAGGAGCAGATCAGCGTGAGTCCGAGCGTAAGGGCATAGGCGGTCTTCGCCGTCATGCCGACCTCCCTCGTGAGGCCCTGTCCCTTGAGGCTGCTTATCAGAATCGCAGCGCCGCTTCCCACGGCGATATACATCATGTAGCATATCTGGGAGATCGTTGTCATCACCTGATGCGCCGCGAGCGCGGTGGTGCCGAGCCAGCCGACTATTATCACTATGACCGAGAAAGCCGCGGTCTCCATGGCCATCTGGCCCGAGATGGGCGCACCCAGACGTATTATCTTCCCGAACATCCCGTGTCCGTCTCCGGAGGCGAAACCTCTGCGGTACTCGGAAGTCCTGCCGTTGAGGAAGAAGTATCCTGCCATGGCCGCCACGGTGAAGAAGCGTGCGAAAAGGGTGCTGATGCCGGCTCCGAGCAGCCCGAGCTCGGGAAAGCCCCATTTCCCGTAGATCAGCACATAGTTCCCGACGATGTTGAGGGCGTTGCTCGTGATTATGATGACCATAGACACCGTAGGCCGCATTGTCCCGTCGGTGAACTGCTTGAACGCATTGAAGAAGAAAGTCGTCAGTATGGACACGGAGACGACCAGGAAGTAGGGCCGTATCAGCGGGAGCAGCTCTTCCGGCTGCCCCATCCTGCCGAGATTGAAATACAGCACGGCCAGCACCGCGGCCACTAGAGCGGCGAGCACGGCGTTGGCCTTCAGCCCCTCGCGCAGCAGGGTCCCGACTTTCCGGCACTCGCCCTTGCTTTCCGCGTCGCTTATCAGCGGGGTGAGTCCGAGAGAGAAGCCGAGGCCCGCGAGCACGAGGATCATGGTCACATTGTTGACGAAAGATGCGGCCGCGAGGTCGCGAACCCCGTAATGACCTATCATGAAGGTGTCCGCGAAAGAGACGAGCACCACTCCTATCTGTCCTATCATTATCGGGCCGGCGAGTCTGCCGAGCCTTCCGGCTATGCCCCTGTAAGTTATCTCCGTCATAAGGCCTGCAAAGATACGAATTATCCGTGACGGGCGCACTTTTGTCAATTAGTGCTTGAATATGGATGATTTGTCCAAGTCAGCGCGGATTCCGGGTGACTGCGCGTCCGATTTTTTTGTAATTTAGACAGATGTTAGCTGACCACATGATACGGATGCCTCTCAAGATACTCGCACTTGCGCTGACGATGCTGCTTGCCGCTTCGTCTGCGTCCTTCGTCCACGCCGCCCCCGTGAAGCTGGACTGCATATTCGAACACTATTCTTCCGACGACGGTCTTCCGCACAATTCCATAGCCGACATCCATCAGGACCGCAACGGCTACATCTGGCTCGCGACCTGGTACGGGCTCAGCCGCTTCGACGGCAGCTCCTTCGTCAACCACACCGTGCTCCCGGGCGACTACGCCAATCTCACCCACAACAGGATACTCTCCATTGACGAGGACAATCTCGGCTATCTCTGGCTGACTACCTACGACTATCGCCTCTACCGCTTCGACACCTCCACCGAGGAATTCGTAGGTATTCCCGACGGCATCGCCGGTTCCGGCTACCGCAACCAGAAGGTCACGACCTTCCACTGCGCTTCCGACGGCAACACCTGGGTCTCGATGCCGAAGATAGGTCTGTTCCGCGTGTCTCCCGACCTGCAGATGCAGGACTGGTTCAACAGTCCCAAGACGGGCAGGGAGGTCAGCGCCATCTATGAGGACCTGGACGGAGTGGTCTATGCGGTTTCGGAAGTCGGCATCACCGCTTTCCGGGACGGAAACCCCGACCTGCTTTCGAGAGAGTCGGAGGTCGTCGGGTTCGAGACTTCCGGCGACCGGCTGTATTTCCTGCTCGAACATTCGCTGCTCGTGGTCGACAAGAAGAGCGGCCGCCAGACGAACCTGCCTTTCGACGACAAGCTGAAGGCCACCACCATCAGCCTGACGGGCAGCGGACAGAAGTCGCTCTACATAGGATTCGACAGCGGAACGGTCGCAAGTCTCGACATGGACTCGCTGGCGCTGGACTATCACCGCGAGGACATGGGAAGGGTCAGATATCTGTTCCCCGACCCGGAGGGTCTGCTCTGGATCGCCACGGACCGCACGGGAATATGGTCGTATGACGACGGAGGACGCGGATTCAGACATTATGAGCATCCCCGCAACGTCATGGGCTATTATGTCGACACTCTCGCCCGCGTCGTCAACCATGACGGCCGCATGTGGATAAAGATGAACAATTACGGGTTCGGCTGGTATGACCGGGAGAACGACACGATAGTCCCTCTGTACAATGTCAAGGACATGCCGGGAAGCCGCTTCATGAACGGCGTCGCCTGCTACGAGATCGACGAATCCGGCGTGCTGTGGTTCTCGACCGTCCAGCGCGGCCTCGAGAGGGTCACCTTCATAACTCCGAGGGTGGAGACCATAGTCCCTCCCACGCGTTCCGACGAGCCGTTCGCCGCTTCGGAGATACGGGCCGTGCTTCGCGACAGCCATGACTATGTCTGGGTGGCCGCGAAGAGCCGCGAACTCTACCGCTATTCTCCCGACATGAGCAGCTGCTACAGAGTGCCCGGCTGTGAGAGCTTCGGAATAGTCTACAGCATCTTCGAGGACGACAGGGGCAACATCTGGCTCGGCTCCAAGGGCGACGGGGCGGTCAGGCTGGAGCTGTCCGGCGACGGCGTGAACTACCGCGCCCGGTATTTCCGCCACAGCGACGACGACAGGAACTCCCTGAGCTCGGACAACATCTACTCGATAACTCAGGACAAGGACGGAAGAATGTGGTTCGGCACCTGGGGAGGAGGACTCTCGATGCTCGAGTCTCCCGATTCTTCGTCTTTCCGGACGGTATATGACGATTTTCCCGACTATCCTCTTGAGAACGGCGACAGGGTGCGCTATGTCTGGTGCATGCCGGACGGGAGGATGCTCGTGGCGACCATCGCCGGACTGATCTGGTTCTATCCCGACGCGACTCCGGAGCTCACCAAGTTCCATTTCGTCCAGAAGATTCCCGGCGACATACATTCTCTGGGCAACAACGACATAATCTATATCTTCGACGACTCCGCGGACGACACCTGGCTGTGCACTTTCGGAGGCGGCATAAACAGGATACATTTCGAGGGCGACATCCCGCGCTACGACATAGTCAGCACCGCTGACGGGCTGTCGAGCAATATCGTGCTTTCAGCCGTCGCGGATTCTACGGGAGACATCTGGCTCGCCACCGAGACGGGAATCTCGAGGCTCCGCCGCGGCGACGGTTCTGTCACGAACTATACGAAATACGACGGAATAGTCTCCACCACCTTCAGCGAGGCCACCTGCACGAGGCTCAGGGACGGCGACATCGTCTTCGGGACTCTCAACAATCTCTACAGGCTCGATCCTGCCGACTTCTCTTATTCCGCCGCCCCGAAACGCCTGACCTTCACCGGGTTCAGGATAGACGGCGACAGAGTCCATCCCGACGGCGGACGTTTCGTGATTCCAAGCGGATATTCGTTTTTCCGCATAGATTTCGCCTCTCTGAATTTCAGGATACAGAACAAGATACGCTTCGAGTACAGGCTCGAAGGCTACGACAAGAACTGGATAGCCTCAGAGTCGGGAAGCGTCACATATTCCCGCATCCCCCACGGGAACTACAGATTCACGGTCAGGGCGTCCACGGTCGACGGAAATCCGGAGACCGAGACCATCTCCCTGAACCTGAGGGTCAGACCGAGCGTCTGGGTCAGCACGCCGGCCAAAATCCTGTATTTTCTGGCGGTGGCGCTCGTGCTGCTGATACTCTTCAAGATGCTCCTGACCTCCGTGAAGCTTAAGAACGACATGGCTCTCGAGCAGAATCTCAACGACCTCAAGGCCCGTTTCTTCACCAATATATCCCACGAGCTGCGCACGCCTCTGACCCTGATTCTCGGCGGCGTGGAGGAGATAAGGAAGGACAGCCCCCGGGACGGGAAGTCGGCGTACAGCGTGAACATGGTCTACCGCAACGTGCGCAGGATGATGACCCTGGTCGACCAGCTGCTTGACCTGCGCCGCATTGACAGCGGGAAGATGAAGCTGCAGGTGAGGCGTATCGATCTGGTGAAGCTGCTGCAGTCGGTGTCCGACGACTTCAAGGACATGGCCAGGGAGCACCGGATGGAACTCCGCCTGAGCCATAGCGCCGACTCTCTGCTGATATGGGGCGACGAAGGAAGGCTGGAGGCCCTGATATACAATCTTCTGTCGAACGCCTTCAAGTATACGGCCGACGGAGGCTGCATCGAGGCCGGCATCTACTGGAAGGAAGGCGACGGTTCGGTGCGCCTCATCGTGCGCGACAACGGAGTGGGCATACCGCGGGACAAGCGCGCCGCTATCTTCGAACCCTTCATCCAGGCTTCCGACGCTTCCGCGAAGGGCATGCCCAGCAGCGGAATAGGTCTCTCTTTCTGCAAGGAGATAGTCGAGCTGCACGGAGGAAGCATCGCGGTGGACAGCCAGGTCGGCAGGGGCTCCGAATTCACGGTCACCCTTCCTCTCGGCAGGGATCATTTCAAGGAGGGGTCGGCGGAGTTCGTTGACGACGCCATGATCGCGGATGACCGTCCTGCCGGGACCGGCGGCGGCAAACTGCATCCCACCTATCCCGAAGGGGCCCTCAAGGTGCTCGTCGTCGAGGACAACACGGAGCTGTGCGTCTATATATACAACAGCCTGATCGACAGGTATGAAGTGCGGGACGCGTTCAACGGAAAGGAGGCGCTGGAGATAATCGCGTCGGGCTGGATGCCCGACATGGTGATCACCGATCTGATGATGCCGGTGATGGACGGAATCGAGTTCACCAACAGGATACGCGGCGATTTCAACACCAGCCATATACCTATCATCATGATCACCGCCAAGCACGAGAGCGACACCCACCTCCAGGCGATGAAATACGGGGCTGACGGCTACATCGCGAAGCCTTTCTCGATGGAGCTTCTGACAGCCAAGATGGAAAACCTCCTGCAGCGGAGGCAGACTCTGATATCCAAGATCAGCGAATCTTTCCGGAACGGCGACTCAAGGTCGGCTCTCGTGAACATCAGTCCCGATGAAATCGTCATAACCGACAGGGACGAGGAACTTATAAAGAAGGTCATGGCCTGGCTTGAGGAAAACATCGCCGACCCTTCGGTGGGAGTTGAGAATCTCGCCACCTACCTCGGCATGAGCCGCACGGCGATGTACAACAAGCTCAAGGGCCTGACCAGGAAGTCGCCGGTCGAGCTGATTCATGATTTCCGCCTCGAAAGGGCCACTGTCTATCTCAGGAGCGGCCAGTATTCAGTGTCGGAGATTTCCTATAAGGTGGGCTTCTCGGATCCGGTCTATTTCAGCCGCTCGTTCAAGAAACATTTCGGCATGACGCCGACCGACTATATCAAGAAACACAGGAAACAGTCAGATGATTAAACTCATGGTCATGAAAATATTTTGCATGCTTGCCGCCCTTGCGCTTCCGCTTGCCGCGGGAGCCGCACGGCCCGCTCCGGAAAATCAGGAGCCGCCATATTCCGTCAGGATGATGCTTTCCGAGATGCGGCGCAGTCCTGACGCCTGCTGGCTGGACGGCATGGAGGGGCGGCGCAAGTGGAACTATACCACGGGACTCGAACTGCTCTCGTTCCTCGATGTCGCCGAGCGCTATGACCTCGGGTATGCCGTGGACTATGTGCGCGAATGGGCCGACACCATGGCCGCAGAGAACGGAGATGTCTTCCGCTACGAGAAGGAGGCGTTCAATCTCGACCATATCTGTCCCGCGCGAATCTATTTCCGTCTGTATGACGACTTCCGCGACCAGAAGTACCGCCGCGTGCTCAGGAAGATACGCGCCCAGCTCGACTCCCAGCCCCGAACGGAGGACGGAATATTCTGGCACAAGCGGATATATCCGCATCAGGTCTGGCTTGACGGACTCTACATGGCCCAGCCCTTCTATGCCCAGTACACCGATGAATTCGGCTCGAAGGCGGAGGAGGACTCTCTCTATGCCGACATCGCCGCCCAGTTCCGCAAGGCTGCGGAGCATACCTTGGACCCGTCCACCGGTCTTTTCCGCCATGCCTGGGACGAGTCGCGCTCGATGTTCTGGGCCGATCCGGAGACCGGACAGTCGGCCCATGCCTGGGGGCGCGCCTGCGGGTGGTACGCGATGGCTCTTGTCGAGACCCTCGACTGGATTCCTGAAAAGCACCCGGACCGCGAGGCCATGGTGGGGCAGTTCCGCTATCTTATGGAAACGGTGCTGCGTTACGCCGATCCGGAGACCGGGATGTGGTATCAGGTGCTCGACTCTCCGGGCCGCGAGGGCAACTATCTTGAGGCTACGGCCTCCTCGATGTTCACCTATGCGGCTCTCAAGGGCGTTCGCATGGGCTATCTTGATTCCGCCGGATGGCGGGAGCGTTCGCGCGAACTCTACAGAAGCCTCGTGGACACTTTCTTGGAGGAGAACCCTGACGGGACCATATCCCTGACCTCCTGCTGCTCCGTGGCGGGACTCGGAGGAAAGCAGAAGCGCAGCGGAACCTACGAATATTACCTGAGCGAGCCGGTGGTCGACAACGATCCCAAGGGCGTCGGTCCGTTCATCTGGGCATCGCTCGAATATGAGGCCGCGAACAACACCGACTATGTGTTCGACGGCAGCTATGTGGCCGACGGCCTGCCCGTCTGCACCGATTTCGAACGCATCCCGGCGTTCGAAGGAGCCGAGGGCGGAGGAAAATACACCGTCGGAGGCAGGGGAGGCAAGGTCTATGTGGTCACGTCGCTGGAGGACAGCGAGGAGGAGGGCACATTCCGTCACGCCGTGCGCGCGAAGGAGCCGAGGATAATCAAGTTCGCGGTCAGCGGCGACATCCGTCTCAAGTCCACCCTCAAGATCGAGAGCCCCTACGTCACCATCCTCGGCCAGACGGCTCCCGGCGAGGGCATAACCCTGCGCGACCACGGCCTCTACATAGGCACCGACGAGGTCATAATCAGATACCTGCGCTGCCGTATGGGCTCGGCCGCCAAGGATGAGAACGACGCGTTCGGGGCGCGGCACAACAAGAACATTATCATCGACCACTGTTCGATAAGCTGGGCGACCGACGAGAACGCCTCGTTCTACGCCAACGCCAACATGACCGTTCAGTGGTGCATAATCTCCGAGGCTCTCAACCATTCCATCCACGCCAAGGGCGAGCATGGCTACGGCGGCATCTGGGGCGGACGCAACGTCAGCTTCCACCACAATCTGATCGCCCACAACAACAGCCGCAATCCCCGCTTCGACCATCCTTCGATCTACGACGGCTCCGACCTGCTCTTCCGCAGGGGGACCGTGGAGTTCGTGAACAACGTGGTCTACAACTGGGGCATGAAGGCGATCTACGGCGGCGAGGAGGGCTGGTTCAACGTGGTCGGCAACGTGTTCAAGCCCGGACCGGGAACGAAGACCATAAACGGACGCTACATCGAGATCACGACTTCCGAGAGCACCTCGATGATTCCGGGCTCCTATTATATAAAGGACAATGTCTATGACGTGTCAGCTGTGGAGAAGGGCAACTATCTCGGCAAGGATCCGGACGAGAAGAACATCGCGAAGTATGCGGAGCAGTACAGGTCCGTGTCTCCGGAGCTGCCCTATGGCTTCCGCTGGCCCGTGCCTGCCGGTGATGCCGGAGAGGAGTATCGCAAGGTGCTTGAGTCGGCAGGGGCTTCGGCCTTCCGCGATGAAGTCGACTCCCGTATAGTGCGCGAGGTCGAGACCGGCACCGCAACCTTCAGCGGCTCGGTGACCGGCATCCCGGGCATAATCGATTCGGAGAACGATGTCGTCGCCGGACCGGAGGCGTCCGGGAGTATCTTGTAAGGACAAACGAAAACAATAATGTTGAAAAGATGAAAAAACTCATGATCTGCGGCGCGGTGGTGCTGGCCATGCTCTGCGCCTGCAAAAAGAACATTGGGCCGGAGCCGGCGCCTCTCGCTCCTCCCGCGGAGGTCTGGCTTTCCGCAAGCGGCGAGACGAGCCTGACCTTTTCGTGGAGCGGGGTCGAGGACGCTGTAAGATACGCGGTGAGGCTCGACAGAAGCGATGACGGCTCCAATGTCGCCCAGACAGCCGAGAACGGCACGAGCCATACTTTCCAGGGACTTGAGACAGGCGTCGAGTATGTCTTCAAGGTACGCGCGGTCGCTTCGGACGACAAACTCTCGTCTTCATATTCGGAGGAGTGCAGGGCCGTTCCCGGCAGCAGCACGCCTGATCCTGATCCGGAACCCGACGATCCCGACGATGACCCTGACATCCCCGACGACGCCTACGCACAGTTCAGGATATCCTCCTCCGAGGACGCACACGGCCAGGCTCTTGCGTTCCCCGGAGCCGAGGGAGGCGGAATGTACACCACCGGCGGCCGCGGCGGCCGGGTCATCCATGTGACCAACCTCGATGACAGCGGCCCCGGAAGCCTCAGGGAGGCGGTGAATGCGAGCGGTCCGAGAATCGTGGTGTTCGACGTTGCGGGAATCATAGAGCTGAAATCCAAGCTCAGAATCAAGAACGGTGACCTCACTGTCGCAGGACAGACCGCGCCCGGCGACGGCATCTGCATCAAGAACTATGCGACCGTGGTCGAGGCGGACAACGTGATAATCCGTTTCATGAGGTTCAGGCTCGGCGACCAGGGAAGCAATGCCGACGACGGCGAGGACGCGATATGGGGCCGCCGCCAGCGCGACATCATCATCGACCACTGCTCGATGTCATGGTCGATTGACGAGTGCGCCTCGTTCTACGGCAACTCCAACTTCACCATGCAGTGGTGTATAATGACGGAAAGTCTCAGACACTCCGTCCACGGCAAGGGCAATCACGGCTACGGCGGCATCTGGGGCGGGGAGAACGCCTCTTTCCACCATAACCTGCTGGCGAACCACGACAGCCGCAACCCCCGTTTCGACCATCCGGAGATCTACGAGAACCCCTCCGACCCCGACAGGCGCGGCAATGTCGACTACCGCAACAACGCTGTCTACAACTGGGGCTCCAACAGCAGCTACGGAGGCGAGGGCGGCCATTTCAACATGGTGAACAACTATTACAGGCAGGGGCCCGCGTCCCGCGACCGGGAGTATTTCCTCGACGCCAACGGCATATATACCTCCAACGGCACCGACTACGGATATCCCTATCTGTACATGAGCGGCAACTATTATGTCCAGTATCCGGACATGACTGCCGAAGACGGGGTGTACTGGCACGACCATGGGACCAACACCCCTCCGGATCCGACGAGGCTGCTGGCGGAGCTCCTGCCGATTTCCGGCCCTGACGGCCAGACCGTCTACACCACCACGCATTCCGCGCAGGCCGCTTTCGACAGGATATGCGAGGTGGGCGGAGCGTCTCTGGTCAGGGACGAGGTCGACGAGCGGGCCTGCCATGACGCCGAAACCGGTACCGCGACCTTCACGGACGGAGGCAACGGCAGCACCGGCGGCATCATCGACACGCCTTCGGCCGTCGGCGGATGGCCGGAATATTCGGCGGCCACGGAGAACGAGGCCAACGACAAGACCGATACCGACGGCGACGGCATGCCCGACTGGTTCGAGGAGCGTTTCGGCCTCGATCCGGATTCGTCTTCCGACGCTTCCACGATAGATCTCGACGAGCTCGGGCGATACCCGAACCTGGAGATGTACCTCCACTGGCTCGTACGCGACGTGATGGCGGCCGGAACCGAAGGCGGTGGCTACGAGGCTCTCGACTGACATCGGGGACCCCTGTTTATGGCCTCCGGCCCGGATGTGTGATGAAAAATGCAAGTTTTGCGATGATTTTTCACATCCGGGCAAGGTCATAAAGTGCTAAATTTGGAAATTGAGAAACCACGGACAGAACACTGCTAACAACCAAAATAATTTTCTATGGATAATCTGAAATGCAAGATTTTTCTTCTGATATCCATGCTCTTCGCCGCAGCCGCGGTGAATGCGCAGGACATCAGGGGTACGGTCTATGACGAGAACGGAGGAACCCTTCCGGGAGTCTCCGTGTTCGTGGACGGTACCACTCTCGGAGTTTCCACGGATGCTGACGGTCGGTATGCGATCACCGTGCCCGACGCCAAGGGAAAGACCCTCGTCTTCTCCTGCATCGGCCTCAGGACCCAGCATGTGGAGATAGGAAATTCCACCGTCATCGACATCGTCCTTGAAGAGGATACCAATTATCTCGACGAGACTGTCGTGATCGGCTATGCGACCGTGAAACGCAAGGACCTGCTCGGATCCGTGTCTTCGGTCGACAGCAAGACCCTCTCGGCGGTGCCCGTGGCCTCTGTCAGCGAGGCCCTTTCCGGACGTATGGCCGGCGTGCAGGTGACCACGACCGAGGGCGAGCCCGACGCCGAGATCAAGATCCGCGTGCGCGGCTCCGGCTCCATCACCCAGGACAGTTCCCCCCTCTATATAGTGGACGGCTTCCCGGTTGAGAGCATCTCCGACATCCCCGCCTCCGACATCCAGTCCATCGACGTGCTCAAGGACGCCTTCTCTACCGCTATCTACGGATCCCGCGGCGCGAACGGCGTAGTGCTCGTGACCACCAAGAGCGGTTCGAGCGGCAAGATCTCCGTGAGCTACAATGTCTACTGGGGAATGAAGAAGATGGCCAACGCCGACGCTATTCAGGTGAACAGTCCCTACGACTTCGTCAGGAACCAGTACGAGCTCTCGATGATCCGCGGCAGGTATGACGAAGACTACGTGGCCTACTTCGGCATCTACGACGACATGGAGCTCTACCGCGGCATGGCCGGCAACGACTGGGTTCAGCAGGTGTTCGGCAACACGGGCACCAACTTCAGCCACAACATCTCCGTGTCCGGAAGCACCGACAAGGTCAGGTGGACCCTCAGCTACGCCCATCTCGACGACAAGGCCATCATGACCGGCTCGGACTACTCCAGGGACAACCTCAACTTCAAGGCGAACTTCAAGCCCATCAAGCAGCTGAGCTTCGACGTGAACGCCAGATATTCCAGCACCGAGATCAGGGGTTCGGGAACCAACTCCATGAGCGACGCCGGATCTTCGTCAGGCAACGGCCGTCTCAAGCATGCCGTGCAGTACACCCCGATTCCGATTGCCGGCGGCGTGATTTCCGGAGCGGATCTTGAGGAGGAGTATGGCGACAACGCACCCCCGCTTCAGTCGGTTGCCGACAACGACAGGCTGCGCACGCGCAGGAACTGGACGGTCAACGGCGCCGCGACCTGGCACATAATAGACAATCTCGACCTGCGCCTTGAGGCCGGTCTTGACGACTACACCCAGGAGGAGAACCGCTTCTACGGACTCACCACCTACTATGTGGGCCACTCCGCGGAGTACAGGAACAAGCCCGCCACTCAGTACAAGGATCTGTATCGCAGGACCCTGCGCAACACCAACACCTTGAGCTACAACTTCGAGGACGTGTTCACCGACGACCGTCACCAGCTCGACCTGCTGCTCGGCCACGAGTACATCCTGCGCAAGAGCAACACTCTGACCGCGATGGTCGAGAACTTCCCCGACTTCTTCGACGCCGACATGGCCTGGAGTCTGATGTCCACCGGCACCCCCGTCTCGACCAACAACTACTATGATCCCGACGACAAGCTGCTGTCATTCTTCGGCCGCGTGAACTATGTCTTCGACGACAGGTATTCAGTTTCCGCCACGATGCGTGCCGACGGTTCGTCCAAGTTCACCGAGGGCAACCAGTGGGGCTATTTCCCTTCGGCCGCGGTTTCATGGACCATATCCAACGAATCCTGGATGCAGGGCGCTTCCGGATGGCTCGACAACCTCAAGCTGCGCTACAGCTTCGGTACCGCCGGCAACAACAACATACCTTCCGGCATGACGAGGCTCAACTTCGCGTCCTTCAACACATCATGGATTTCGCAGAGCGACACCTACTGGTCTACGGTGACTGACGGAGGCGACACCATCATGGCCAACGAGGACCTGACCTGGGAGACCACTCTGTCGCATAACATCGGACTCGACTGGTCGTTGTGGAAAGGAAGGCTCAGCGGTTCCGTCGAGCTCTACCACAACACCACCAAGGATCTGCTGATCCAGTTCCCGACCGCGGGTTCCGGCTATGAGTACCAGTACCGTAACATGGGTTCCGTCCAGAACAAGGGAATTGAGGTTTCGCTCAACGCGGTGCTCGTGGAGACTGACAATTTCGGACTCACTCTCGGAGCCAACGTCAGCCTCAACAAGAACCTCGTGACCAGCCTCGGCAACCTCGACAGGATAGAGAGCGAGACGCGCTGGGCTTCCAGCGAGGCCGGTACCGACTTCATCGTGACCACGGGCCAGCCTCTCGGCAATTTCTACGGCTTTGTTTCCGACGGTTTCTACTCGGCCGACGACTTCAGCTGGAACGGCAGCAGCTGGGTGCTCAACGAAGGAGTCGTGGACTGCTCTGCAGTAATAGGCTCACAGTATATGAGACCCGGCGCGATGAAGCTCAAGGACCTTACCGATGACGGCAAGGTGACCATGGACGACAAGACCATCATAGGCAACGCCCAGCCTCTCGGCTTCGGCGGATTCAATCTCAACGGTTATGCCTGGGGCTTTGATTTCTCGGCGAACTTCAACTATGTGTTCGGCAACGACATCTACAATGCCAACAAGATAGAGTTCACGTCATCGAGGAAGTACAACAACCGCAACCTCATGAAGACCGGCGAGCAGAGGTGGACCAACATCGACTGGAACACCGGCGAGCTCATCACCGATGTCGACCAGCTGCGTGAGGTCAATGCCGGAGCGGAGCTCTGGTCGCCCGCCGTGGGCAACGCGGTGTTCTCCGACTGGGCGGTCGAGGACGGCTCTTTCCTGCGTCTGACTTCCGCCACCATAGGCTACACCCTGCCTTCAAGCCTCACCATGAAGGCGAAGATCTCCCGCCTGCGCGTCTATGTGACGGGCACCAACCTCTTCTGCCTTACCAATTATTCGGGCTACGACCCTGAGGTCGACACCAAGAGAGAGACCCCTCTTACTCCGGGAGTCGACTATTCCGCCTATCCCAAGAGCATAGGTTTCGTGGTCGGACTTAACCTCACCTTCTAATCTGTAAAAGACTGAAATATGAAAACAATCAGCAAAATATTGATTGGTGCCGCGATGCTGGCGGGTCTTGCGATGACCTCCTGCGATCTCAACACGGTTTCAGATTCCAACCGTGACGAGTCCACGCTGTTCGCCGATCCCACGCTTACGGAGTATCAGCTGTTCTCCGTGTACGAGGTCTTCGGCCATACCAATTCGCATCGAGGCCGCTATCTGCCCTGGTACGGCTACAACACCGACATCGAGTGGTATATTTCCAACACCCGTGACGACAAGTCGGATATCGTCCGCTACGACCAGATTTCCACCAACAGCCAGCTCAATGTTGTGGACGGTCCCTACAATGAGCTTTTCTCCGGAATCGAGAGGGTGAACCTCGCGATACGCGGTATCCGCAGGTACGGCTCTCCCGAGAACCGTTCCGAGATGGCCGCCTTGCTCGGAGAGGCTCTGACCCTCAGGGCCGTGCTCTATACCGAACTGCTCAAGGCCTACGGCGAAGTGCCCGCCCGTTTCGAGCCCGTGACTCCCGAGACCATCTATCTCAACAAGGCCGATCGCGACGTGATCTACAAGCAGCTGCTCGCCGACCTTGAGGAGGCGTTCAACTATATGAGCTACAGCGACACGCCCGGCACTGACCGCATAGGTCTTGCGTTCGCCAAGGGACTCTACGCCCGTATCGCGCTCATGGCGTCGGGCTATGCCCAGAGACCCGACAAGGGGACGGTCGGAACCGGCAATCCCGGCACGGTCAGGCTCACCGACGACCCCGAACTCACCAAGCAGGCCCTCTATCCCAAGGCTCTCGAGGCTCTCAAGGACGTGATCAACAATTCCGGACTCAGGCTTGAACCCGACTATGAGCAGCTCTGGAAAGATGTCAACAATATGGACCTTACCGGTGGCAAGGAGATTATGTGGGTGATTCCCTTCAGCAACTCCCGCGGACGCTGGAACTATACTTTCGCCATACGCAACAACGGCTACACCACCTGGTCCCCGACCACGAGCAACCGCGGCGGACAGGCCGGCCCCGTTCCTTATGTGTATTATTGGTATGGGGTGAATGACACCCGCCGCGACGTGAGCTGCGTGAACTATGAGTGGGAAGACAGAGGACAGGGAACCATGCCCTATCCCGCCGGCATGGCCAACTGGTATTTCGGAAAGTACCGTCTCGAGTGGATGACGACCCATCCTTATTCCGGAGGCAACGACGACGGAGTGAAGCCCGTCTACATGCGTTATGCCGACGTGCTTCTCATGGCTGCCGAGATTGCCAACAGCTCCGGTGACAACGGTGAGCTGACCCGCGACGAGGACTATGCCAAGTCCTGCCTGCGCACCGTTCTGCGCCGTGCGTACACCGGGAATGAATCGGAGGCCGACGCCATTGTCGACGCGCTCTCCGGAGAGGAACAGATCTTCGCGGAGATCAAGAAGCAGCGCGCCCTCGAGTTCGTGGGCGAGTTCCTGCGCAAGGCCGACCTCATCAGGTGGAACTGCCTCAAGGAGAGCATTGACGGCGCAAGCGACGAGCTTCAGAAGATGCGTGCCCACAGTACCGGTCCCGTGACCGGCTTCGACTACAGCCAGCTCTCCACCTATATGTGGTACAGGCATGGCACGGCTGACGGCATACCCACCATCGAAATGTACGGCATGCGGCCCGGCGACTCCTTTGTGGATGACAAGACCCCTCCGGCAGGCGACGGCTGGCAGCCCTATGTGAATACCGAGGGCGAGTCGTCCAAGTATCTCTACGATCTCACCACGAACGACGAAGGCAAGACTTCGGGAACTTTCTACAGTTCGGATACAGGTACGGACAAGGCCCAGAAGGGTGACGGCGGCGGTTTCTACGAGAAGGATCCCAACCTCCAGCAGTGGTGGCCGATTCCTGCCACGACCATCACCAACTCTCAGGGTTCGCTCAAGAATGACTATGGCTATTAGTATCCTAAAATGACGTTTTGTATGAAAAGAATATCATCCATATTTACAACGGCTTTCTGCGCGCTCGGACTCATGTCCCTGGCGGCGGGCTGCGTCGAGCAGATCCCTCCCGTCATTGAGGATCTCGAGCTCTCCAGCGTGCTGACGCCCTCCGAGGCCTACGCGTCAGTGAGCGCCACCGACGGCAATACGGTGACTTTCACCTGGACCAACTCCAACGCCGCGACGGAGTATCTGCTGCAGATATACCAGTTCTCAGCGGACAAGGAGATACAGCCGGCTCTCGGGGAGATTACCGAAGAGATGCTTTCGGGAATGGTTCCCGAGGAGGTGACCGTGACTCCCGCCGAGAGCGGCACTTCCACGAGCGCTTCCCTGGAACTCGAACGTGAGTTCTCCTATTACGCCCGCGTCCGGGCCCAGAACCCGGATCTGAGCCCGTCCAAGTGGGCGGTGTTCCCTTATCCTATCGACACCTATTCAGTGATGGATCCTGTCGAGGCGGTGAATCTCGTGGAGCGTACTTCGAATTCCATCACCGTCAGCTGGATGCTCGCCGCTGACGACACAGACGGCATTACGGAGATCCGCGTCTCCCCGAATCCCGACAATTCTGACGAGGCGTACAAGGTCTATCCTGTCGAGGCGGGTGCGACCCAATGCGTGGTTGACCATCTCAAGCCTTCTACGAGGTACACGGTCGCAGTCCACTATAAGTCCGCCAACAGGGGAGAGGTCAAGGCATGGACGAGACCGGAACTCGGTTCAGCCATATCTGTCAGCGACACCGGAGCGTTCCGTCAGGCGCTGAGGGAGGCTGCCGACGCTGAAAGTCCGATCCAGATTTCAGTCGCCTACAACGGGGGAGAACCCTACGATATGGGCAAGATGGATGTGGTGGGCCCGCTCGAAGTTTATGGAGAGCAGACCCTTGACGGAGCAAGCCCTGTGGTGCTCGGCTATTTCGAGATGGCTGTTCCCGGCTCTACTTATAACTACACGGACTGCACGGATCCGCAGAATCCCGTACCCGGAAGCATCGAGAACATTTTAGGCGCCACTTCTCTCAAGGTCGAGGCTCTGTCTCTGGACGGCAACGGCTATGAGTATGGCAGTCTCATCAGCTTCGGAGCCGCTTTCCCTGCCGAGAGCGTAGTCGAAGTGTCTGTGAAGAACAACGAGATCAGCGGATATGCGAAGGGTGTGTTCACCATTGACAATGCTTCGAAGACCGTCAACTTCGGCGAGATTCGTTTCGAGTCCAACATCATATCCGACACCCAGGGAAGCGGCGGCGACGGTTTCGACATCCGCTCCAACAACACCATAGGGAGCATAGTCTTCAGGAACAACACCGTCACCGACGGCATGCGCACCTTCTTCCGCATTGACGCGGGAACCATCGGTTCGTTCGAATTCTCAAGCAACACCGTGAACAACCTCTGCTTCGGCACGAGCAACAACGACGGGCTGCTCAAGCTTGGCAACGGACCCAAAGGCGACGATGGGGACGCGGCGAGGACTGTCACGGTGACAGGCACTTATATCCTCAAGGACAATCTGTTCCTGAACAACAACAACAGCGAGAGCAATACCGTGCTTTTCTCGACCAAGTGTACGGCTCTCCCTACTGAAGTGTCAGGCAACTTCTTCTACAACAACTCTCCCAAGTTCTTCTATACAGGCGAATCCGGAGAGAAGGCGAACAAGGACTTCCTTCAGGAGGACGCAATCGCTGACGGAGGCGCCATGCTCTCCGCCGACCCCTGCTACGACAGCGAGAAGGGCATATTCAATGTGACCAGCCAGGCGGTTCTTGCGGCCGAGGCAGGTGATCCCAGGTGGCTGGAGGCTTATGTCCCCGAGCCGGACAAGCCTCTCGAACCCGCCGAGTACGGCGCCTACTGGAATCTCACCGACACCGATACCTTCGATGACGTGATCAGCGCCTCCTGCGTGCGCGGCAACCTGAAGTTCATCGTGAAGTCCAGTCCCATCAACGTGACCGGCAGCGGCTTCGAGTTCACCGCCGAGCCTACGTTCGATTTCAACGGAGTCCCTGACGACTGCACCGTGGCCTTCCTTGTCGACGGTCCCGGATCCGTTATCCTTTCTTCAGTCGCTTCCGAGTCCGGTTCCGACAACGACCACATCACCGTGGCACTCGGATCGGAGGACGGATCCTCCATTGAAGTTCACGGAGCCGCCTATGCCGGCGAGGAGGGCGCCAAGATAGCCTTCCCGAGCATCATGAACGGTGAGCGGCATCTGGTTTACCTCTATGGCTGTGACCCGATCGTGATGACCCAGCTCTCATGGGTTGAGGATACCAATACAGGTGAGGCGCCCGTGCTTGAGACCCCCTCCAACTTCGTGTTCTCATGCGGCGAGCCTGTTGCGGACGACACATTCGAGGGCGACGTCACCCTTACCTGGGACGCTGTTCCGTATGCGGGATCATATACCGTGACTGTCACCGGCCCCGACGGAGTTCCGGCGGAGAGCAGCGTGACCGATCCTACGTTCGTTCTCACTCCTTCTACCATGACTCCTGGTGACTATACCATCACCGTTCAGGCGATCCCTGCGGAGACCGACCTCAGTCGCGAGCCTTCCGAGGTTTCGGAACCTGTGACGTTCACGGTGAAGGAGACGCTGAAGCCGGTATATGTCGAGACCACATGGGGTGCAGACTACTTCACCAGGCTTGAGGCTTTCCTCGGAGCAGAAGAAGCCGCCAGCGGAGTCGCCGAGGATTTCGTATTCGAGAATCTCGGTTATGTGTCCGGCGGGAAGGCCGTGAAGATAGGAACCACCGGTGGAGCGAAGAGAGCCCAGACCGGAGGTGGTAAGGCAGGCGAGCAGGCGAGCTGGCAGATAATGGTCGGCGGCCCCGGAACTCTGGTTGTCAATGCCATCTCTTCAGGCGATCCCAGAAAGGTCGTGGTTGCTCTCGGCGATACCGAGCTGGGTGAGTATGACGCTCCCGATAGTGACCTCTCTCCCGTTGATATTACTGTCCAGATTTCCGACGCCGTTGCAGGTTCTATTGTGAACGTCTACAGCTCGAGCGGAAACATCAACTTCATGTCGTTCACCTGGACTCCCGATCCTACCGGTGAGATTTACGACGAGACTGCGATCAATGAGGAGTATCACGCTGACTTCTCGGATGCGACGAAGTTCCCGGCAGGTGACTATGAAGAGGCGAAGCTCGTTGATAAAATAAGTTATGTGGGAGGATCTGGAAAGAAGATCACTTTTGACCCGGGGAGCAAGAGAGTCAAGTTCAACGGAGGCCCTGATCTGGACGAGAACGGCATTCCCGAGAACAGATATGCTTCGTTCAAGATCACAAAACCTGGAATAATTTATCATTATCTTCGTTCATCGAGCGGAGATGACGCCAAAAGAAATGTGACGATTCTTCTCACCAAAACTGTAGGAGGCGTACTGGAGAAGGTTGAATTGTATAGCGGAATGGCCCCGACAGGTAGTGGTGATGCCATGGAGCTGGAAGTTACAGCCGAGCATCTTGCCGGTGCGGACGCGGCCGCGACGATCTATTTCTTTAATGACCAGTCGAAGGTGCCTGACAATCCCGATGGTAAGGCTGTCAATATCTACCAGCTCGGCTTCAAGCCTGCCGAATAGCGCGGATTCTTCTACGCTCTGCCGGCTTCTGTCTGACAGGATTTGAATCGGCCCGGAGCAACACTTTTCAGTTGTCGCGGATTCCAAGTCCGCGACAACTTTTTTGTTTTCCTTGTTATGCCGCGACGGAAACTTCAGTTGCTTGTCTGCATATTGGCTTGATTCCGTCCTGCGAAGTGCGTCGGCGGACGCAGCTGCTATCCCTCGTGAGGCGGTGGATTCAAGAACAGCCTCCCTCGGAGCAGTCCGGCCGACGGCTTACATGGTTCGTGAAAAATGTTTGTCGTGGCGGCAGATTCCTGATATGTTTGAATGGCTGCCGGCGACCGTCTTCAAGTGCTCTAATCCGGATAATGTCTCGAAGGACGCGCCATGGTAGATATGACCAAGACTTCCGACGTGTGTGGCTGCCTGTTTTGACAGATTGAAAAACCTGGGAGCAATATGTTTTGAAAAATCGACCCTACATCGGTCTGTATGGCCTATTATCAGGAATGCATTGCACCCAAGTCGCCACAAAAGCACCGACCTAAAAGCGCTCTCCTTTCAGAACAGATTGTCAATCAAGTTTTTAAAATTCGCATAATGCTCCCAGATTTGTTCCGGCCCTGTTCCGGAAGATCTCCAGGTCCGCTGGAACGAGAAAATGTCAGAACCCCTTTTCGGAGCGATGTCAATCGTCGACATCTGGTATTTTACTTATTAATTGT
>DVLC01000076.1 GCA_018715685.1 Candidatus Cryptobacteroides merdipullorum | reverse complement strand
ATACCGAGCTCCTCGGCGCGGCTGAATAGCTTCTTGATGTCGCTAAGACCGTCAAGAATCGAATATTGCGTGTGGACGTGAAGATGTACGAAGGACATAGGAGAACAAAGATACAAAAAAACACCCGACCTTCGAGAGGCCGGGTGAAATTATGCGGGTGAAATATTGTCTTATTTCTTGCTGGTCTTGCCTGCGGCGGCAGCGAGCTTCTTGCGGAGCCTCATGGTGGTGTCGTACATGATGGGAGTACCGATCATGATGGACGCGTAGGTTCCTATCGTGATACCGAGGCAGAGAGCCACTGACAGACCTCTGATGGACTCGCCGCCGAAGATGGCGATGGCAAGCATAGGCAGCAGGGTCGAGGTTGAGGTGTTCACCGTACGGGTCAGGGTCGCGTTCAGCGACTTGTTCACGGTAGACTTGAACTCGTCGTTGGGGTGCAGGCCGAGATTCTCCCTGATTCGGTCGAAGATCACGACGACGTCGTTGATCGCATAACCGATGATGGTCAGGATGGCCGCGATGAAGGTCTGGTCGATATCAAGGTTGAACGGCAGTATTCCCGAGAACAGAGAGAAGAAGCCGATCACGATGATGGTCGTATGTGCCAGGGCCACGACGCCTCCGAGACCCCAGGTCCATCCCTTGAACCTGACGGCGATGTAGGCGAAGATCACGAACAGCGCAAGGAATACTGATATCAGCGCGTTCCTCTGGATGTCGTTGGCTATGGAAGCACCCACCTTGTCGGATGATATGATACCGTTGGGGTTCTCCAGCGTCGAGGTGAACTCCTCGAACGTGAGGTCTTCGAGATAGAATCCCTTGAGGGAGTCGTAGAGCATGTGCTCTATCTCGTCGTCGACTGCGATGGACTCGTCCTCGACCTTGTAGGCGGTGGTTATCTTCATCTGGCTTTCGCCTCCGAACTGCTTGACCTCCACAGCCGCTCCGCTGGTGATTCCCTGCTCGTGGGCGGCGAGGTTGAACGCGTTGCTCGTGACTTCACGAACCTCCTCCGCAGTCACGGGCTGGTCGAAGCGTACGACATACGTGCGGCCACCGGTGAAGTCTACACCATAGGTGAAGCCCTTGAAGCACATAGAGCCGATGGCGATGAGAATCAGGATGCCGGAGATGGTGTAGGACCACTTGCGTCCGGAGATGAAGTCCACATGGGTGTTCTTGAGGAAGTTCCTGGTGAGCTTGGTCTCGAAGGATACGTTCTTTCCGGCCTTGACGCGGTCATCGATGATCAGGCGTGAGATGAAGATTGAAGTCAGCACTGAAGTGATGATACCGATGATCAGGGTGGTGGCGAAGCCCTTGATGGGGCCGGAACCGAAGAAGAACAGCACGATACCGGTGAGCAGGGTGGTCACCTGGCCGTCGATGATGGCTGAATATGCGTTGGAATAACCGTCGGCGACAGCCTTTCCGAGGCCCTTTCCGGCCTTGAGTTCCTCCTTGATACGCTCGTAGATGATAACGTTGGCGTCCACCGCCATACCCATGGTCAATACGAGACCGGCGATACCGGGCAGCGTGAGCACGGCTCCGAATGCCGACAGAGTACCGAGCAGCAGCACCACATTGGTCAGCAGCGCGGCGTCAGCGATGAGTCCGGCACCCTTATAGAAGAATACCATGTAGAAGAGCACGAGGAAGAACGCGATCAGGAAGGAAATGAATCCTGACTGGATGGACTCGGCACCCAGCGAAGGTCCTACCACCTGCTCCTGGACGATTGTCGCGGGGGCGGGCAGCTTACCTGACTTCAGCACGTTGGTGAGGTCGGTGGCCTCCTCGATGCTGAAGTTTCCGGTGATCGAAGACGAACCTCCGGTGATCTCACCCTGAACGTTGGGGTATGAGTATACGGTTCCGTCGAGCACGATAGCGATCTGACGTCCGATGTTGTCCCTGGTCAGACGGGCCCACACGTTCGCGCCCTCGGCGTTCATGGTCATTGAGACGCTGGGCTCTCCTCCCTGGTTGTTGTTGTACTCTACTCTGGCGTCGGTCACGACGCTTCCGTCAAGGGGAGCCTTTCCGTCGCGAGAGG
Source organism: Candidatus Cryptobacteroides merdipullorum (assembly GCA_018715685.1). Taxonomy (GTDB): domain Bacteria; phylum Bacteroidota; class Bacteroidia; order Bacteroidales; family UBA932; genus Cryptobacteroides; species Cryptobacteroides merdipullorum. Next base: position 20,668 of record DVLC01000076.1, on the reverse strand, counting down.
CGGCCCTGATGGCTACGAGTTCATATACATTGTCCCCCTGGACATAGCTTGAAGGGTTCACTGACCACATCGGGCGGAATTCGGGCGGGAATATCGCCGCGATCTCGGGACGGCGCAGGTAGCTGTTCACGAGAGCTGTGTCGGCGGCTGAAGCGAAACCTATGCAGGCGTTGTCGTTGAACTGAGAGGGAGAGAGGACGGCGAACAGGGGGTTGGCCTTCCTGTAGGCCTCGAAGTCGGACTCGTCAGTTCCCTGGGCCGCGATCTCCTCGGCCACGATGTCGCTCTCCTCAGCTGCCGCAGGCTCCTCGACGGTGTCGGTCGAGTCCTGGGTTGCGAGGGTCTGCGCGAGCACGCTGTTGGCCTCGGCGAGATAAGGATATATCTCCTGATTGTAGTATGTGGTCCAGAATTCGAGGGACGCGGTTCCCTGGAGCAGCTTGCGCACACGCTCGGGCTCCTTCACTCCCGGGAGCTCCACGAGGATGCGTCCGGTGTTGCCTATCTTCTGGATTGAAGGCTGGGTCACGCCGAAGCGGTCGATACGGTTGCGGAGTACGTTGAAGGAGTTGGACACGGCGCTCTCGGCCTCAGCCTGGATCACGCTGATGACCTCCTCGTCGGAAGACTCCGGCTTTATGCGGTCACGCATTTCATAGGTGCCGAAGAGCTGTGAGAGCCTGGTGCCTCCCGATGTCTCGTTCCACGCCTCGGCGAAGAGGGTGATGAAGTCGGACTGGGAGTTCACGCTGCGCTGCCTTGCCAGTTCTATGGCCTGCTGGAACTCAGGGGTGGTGTTGTTGTCGGCGAGAGCCCTCACGAGGTCCTCGAGCTGCACCTGCAGCATCACGTTCATACCTCCCTTGAGGTCGAGGCCGAGATTGATCTCCTGGTTCTGAACATCCTTGAAAGTGTAGCCGAAATAGATTTTTTCGGATGAAATGGAGTCGGTGTAGCGCAGAGTCTCGAGTTTCCTCAGGGAGTCGAGGTAGTGCGCGCGGTCCATTTCGGGGATTTCCGCAAATGCGGGAGATTTCTGGAAATTCTCAACCACCTGCTCGGCTCTCTTGTCAGCTTTCCTGTTGTGAATGTTGGTCACGAGCGTGAAGGAAAGCTGCCACAGACAGGCGAGCACGAGGCAGATTGCCACAAATCTGATAGCACCTTTACTTTGCATAAACGAATATCATTTTAAAAAATTTTTCCAAAAATAGTTTGCAAAGTTAGTATTTTTCTCAAAAGAAAGAAATTATACGGGGCTTTTTGTATATTTGCAAGGATTAGAAATTTACTGATTATGTGGTGGATTACGGTTGGTCTCATCATGGTGGGCATTCTTCTGATGCTCGTCGAAATGCTGCTCGTTCCCGGAGTCGGCGTCGCAGGAATATTCAGTCTTGCCGCGCTCGCTGCCGCCTGCTGGTACTCGTTCGCCTGCATAGGGTATTCCGAGGGCTGGTGGGTCACGGTTTTCGTGCTCGCCCTGCTCGTGGTCATGACCATTGTCATATTGCGGAACCGCACATGGAGGCGCTTCGAGCTCAAGACGGAAGTCACCTCAAGAGTCAACGAGGAGTCTTCGCTGGTCAAGGCCGGCGACAGGGGTGTCGCGCAGACCAGGCTGGCACCCATGGGCACCGGAAGATTCGATGCCGTGAGCTGCGAGGTCAAATCCGCCGACAATACGATGGTGGGAGCCGGGACTCCCATCGAAGTCGTGGCGGTCGAAAACAATCAGGTGATAGTAAAACCAATTGAAAAACAATAAGCAATGAGTCCTATTCTGCTGGCGGCCATCATCGTCGTCATTCTCATCATCATTCTGTGGTTCTTCCCTGTGGCCCTGTGGTTCCAGGCGATTCTTTCCGGAGTCTATGTGTCTCTCGTGCAGCTGCTGCTGATGCGCTGGAGGGGAGTGAATCCGAGAACTATCGTGCTGGCGCTGATTACGGGCACCAAGGCCGGTCTGACGCTCAAGGCCAATGAACTTGAGGCCCATTATCTCGCCAAGGGAAATGTGACCAAGGTCGTGATGGCTCTGATTTCCGCCAACAAGGCCAACATTCCTCTGAATTTCCAGATGGCCTCCGCCATCGACCTCGCAGGCCGCGACGTGCTCGAAGCCGTGCAGATGTCGGTGAATCCCAAGGTCATCAACACTCCTCCCGTGACGGCGGTGGCGAAGGACGGCATCCAGCTGATCGCCAAGGCCCGCGTGACCGTGCGCGCCAACATCAAGCAACTGGTCGGCGGTGCGGGTGAGGAGACCGTGCTCGCGAGAGTGGGCGAGGGTATAGTCAGCAGCATCGGTTCGTCGGAGAGCCACAAGTCGGTGCTCGAGAACCCCGACAGCATCTCCAAACTCGTGCTCCACAAGGGTCTCGACGCGGGAACCGCCTACGAGATTCTTTCCATAGACATCGCCGACATCGACGTGGGCAAGAACATCGGCGCCGTGCTCCAGATTGACCAGGCCGAGGCTGACAAGAACATTGCCCAGGCCCGTGCCGAGGAGCGCCGTGCGATGGCGGTGGCCCTCGAACAGGAGATGAAGGCCAAGGCCCAGGAGGCCCGCGCGAAGGTCATCGAGGCCGAGGCGGAGGTGCCCATGGCCATGGCCGAAGCCTTCCGCAGCGGCAATCTCGGCATCATGGACTATTACCGCATGAAGAACATCCAGGCGGACACCGCGATGCGCGAGAACATAGCGAAATAAACTGTTCGGCTGCACATTTACGTCTGTTGCGAGGACGCTTCGTCCTGCCTGCCCCTGTTCCGGTGGATCTTCAGATCCGCCAGAACGAGTTTGCAACCCGTCCCGGTTTCCGTTCTGGCAGATCTTCAATCTGCCTACTGCTTCAGGCAGTTTTCTAATCTGACATATTTTTTTATCCGGCGCGGCGGGAAGCCGTTGACGCCCGGGAGGCGATTGACGGGGGACAGCCTCCCTTACATCAACGGCTCCCGCCGCTTTCGGTGTTTTCCCGGCTTTCATGATTCTGTCTGAAAGAAATATCTGCCTGTTCCGGCGGATCTCAGATCCTCCCGGAACGAGTTTGTCAGATCCGCCCTCTTTGCGACCCTTCGGTGGATTTCGGCTCAAATCTGCGTGTGCGGCTTGAAGTATCAAATCATTGATTGTCAATTGAATCCGATTTACTATCGCACACCCAGAGGACTTAGGAACCCCGATGCGTGTGCGGTCTTAAGATTCAATACATTGAATATCAGTGCGATGGTGGATATGATCGCACATTTGTGATTGATTGACATTTTTGGTTGGTGCCGATGACAAAAGCGGCCGCCCGGCACTACTGCGGCAATAAGCAGCACCACGATGCCTGCGATGATGAACACAGTCAGACCGCCGGCTCCCCGGGATTCGCGCAAACAGAAAAACCTGGGAGCGATATGTTTTGCGAAATCGGCTCTGCAGCGGCCTGTATGGCCGGTTATCCGGAACATATTGCTCCCAAGTCGCCATAAAAACATCGACTTAAGAGTGCTATTCTTTCAGAACTGATTGTCAGTCAAAATTTTAAACTCGTGCAATGCTCCCAAATCGGCTTCCCTGTTCCGCCCCGGTAGCATTATGTTTCAGGAAAACGGGTCACCTGGACATTTGGGGTGATGGAAAGGCAAAAGTCAAGCACGGAGCGAGCCTCTTCAACGGGCTCGGCGCAGAGCTTGATCTTTAGCCGCCGGAGGTCGTATATTCCGGCGGCGGTGCCGGTGTCAAAACGGCGTCCGCAGTCCTTGCATCTATACCGCTGAGTGCGGCCTCTCAGGCCATTCCTGACCATATTTGCAGACCCGCAGAAAAAACATTTTTAACCATATCGGTGATAATCTTCACAAATATTGATTTCAATCTATTGCAACGATTTCCTCCTGCCAAATGTCCACCCCCGCCGAATTTCAGGAATCTCAGATCTGCCGGAACAAGTTTGCAACCAGCCGGAACGGAGGCTGCAGTTCAGCAATCCACCGGCGTGGTCAGAGCCTTATCTCCGGCCAGCCGTCGGGTGTCCAGGAAATTTCTCTGATCAGCAGCTTTGAGCGGTAGTCGTATTCCTTGTCGTAGCCGTGCATGAACATGTAGTCCTTGCCGTCGAAATTCACGACCGCGCAGTGCCCGACGCCGGAATAGCGTCCGTTGCCTCTGGCGACCACGGTTCCCGCTCCATCCATGAGAGACTTGCCCTCCCTGTCAAGATAGGGGCCGGTGACCTCCGCAGCTCTGCCGACCACGACATTGTAGGTGCTGGCGGCTCCTCGGCAGCAGAGGTCGTAGGATACGAAAAGATAGTACCAGTCCCCATGCCTGAATATGAACGGGGCTTCCACGGCTCCGTCGCCAGGGTCGAAATCGCGGCCGCGCGGATCATGCTCTATGCCGTCTTCGCCTCCGGAGACTTTCTTCGTCGTTCCTTCCGGCCTGCGGCACAGGGGATACCATTCCTGCGGCTCGGCAATGCGTGTCATGGTCTCGTCGAGCCTGAACATCTTTATGCCCCTCCAGAAAGAGCCGAAGGCGAGCCAGCCGGTGCCGTTTTCGTCTACTATGACATTGGCGTCAATGGCGTTCCATTCGTCTCTGCCCGGCACGGACTCGACTATCATGCCCCTATCCTCCCATCGGTAGTCCGGCGACTCCGGATTGAGAGTCTTGTTGGTGGCCACGCCTATGGCCGAAAGATTGCGGCCGAAGTGTGAATAGGAATAGTAGACATAGTACAGACCGTCGTGGAACTGCACGTCCGGCGCCCAGGGCATGCCTCTGAAACCTTTGTCCGCCGCCCACTCGGGCGTCTCCTCAAGCACGCGGCCCTCGAAGCGCCAGTGCGTGAGATCGTCGGAGGACATTATGCCCATGCCCGTGGTGAAGACATAGTAGCGTCCGTCGCAGAAAGCGGCGACAGGGTCGTGGGCGTCGGGGTACTCGAATTCTACGGATTCGGGGCTCCGGGCCATGAGCGATGCTCCGATCAGAAGGGCGGCGGCGCAGAGGAGTAAGTTCTTAACGGTCATGATTCTGTATTTCAGCGTTGTTTCGTTCAGTTGGGATCCTTGAACCGCCGGCTGTCCTTGAGCAGGCCGTAGATCTCGGCGTTGAGGGAGGAGGCGTCCTGGAGCTTCGACAGGTCGATGTGCAGACGGAATCTCCACTTGTGGTCGGGATTGGCGGGCTCGTTGATGCGCTCCTCGTTCCTTTCGGGACGGCGCAGACCCTTGTCGAGGGCGAGCCAGTCCTGAATCGGGAAGATCGCCAGCATCGAGGGAGAGTTCAGGAATTCGTTCAGCATGCCGCGCACCTCCCAGGGCTCGGGGTCGTCCTGACACTGCATCCTCAGAGTCTCCATGTCGTGACTCGAAGTCGCGCAGACGCTCAGATACCTCCATTCGCCCTCATGCTCCATGCCGCGCATCTTCAGAGACAGAATCTTCTCGTGCTCCATGACCCCGGGCACGCAGTCGGGCACCATCCCGAGATCCTCGCCGCAGGCCAGCATTCCGGTGGCGCTCAGCAGCTCCGGCAGCTTCTTTTCGGCGTTGCGGCGCCAGAACTCGTTGTGCCTGTGGTAGAAGAAGTCGTTGTACAATGCTCCGAACCTCTCCTGCTGCCACTGCGGCAGATTCTGCGATGCGGGGGCTATGAGCGGCTGGTACATGCCCGGATTGCGCGGATCTTCATGGAACAATCCGTCGATGGGCAGCTGCATGTTGTAGATTTCCGCGGCGGAATAGGGGAGTGCGGGATTGAAGTGCCCGGCCATGCCGCTGCGTATGCCGGCGGGAATCTCCCAGATGCGGAAGAAGCCGAGGATGTGGTCGATGCGGAAAGCGTCGAAATAGCGCGACATCTTCTTCAGCCGCGCCTTCCACCAGGCGTAGTTGTCCTTGGCCATCTCCTCCCAGTTATAGGTCGGGAAGCCCCAGTTCTGACCGTCGCGGCTGAAGTAGTCGGGCGGTGCGCCCGCGGTTGAGTCGAGATTGAACAGTTCCGGATGCCAGTACGCCTCTGCGCTGTCGCCGCTGATTCCTATCGGCAGGTCGCCCTTGAATGAGATTCCCTTTGAGCGGGCGTATTTCACTTCTGCGTAGAACTGCTTGTCTAGATGATACTGCATCCAGCAGTAGTATTCCGGCTCCAGCTTGTCGCGTCTCGCGCAGAATTCGGCATATTCCGGCAGCCATCCGGCGTTCTCCTCGACGAATTTTCTGTACGCGGAGCTCTGCATGTCCTTCGCTCCCCTGCGCACGAAAGCCTTGCGTATATAGTCCATCTTGGCCTTGAATACTCGCGGCCAGTCGATTTCCGGCAGAGAATTGAGCTCCTGCTGGAGCTTGTTGAATTTGACACCTTTCTTGATTCCGATGGCCTGGAGATTCATGTATATCGGGTGAAGGGCGAATGCGGAGACGGGGCTGTAGGGGTAGGAGTCCTTCCATTCACCCTTTCGCGTGGTGTCGGTGACCGGCAGCATCTGGATGATGCACTGCCCGGTCGCGGCCGCCCAGTCCACGAGGGCGTGCAGATCCTTGAACTCACCTATTCCGAAGTCATCGTCGCTTCGCAGCGAGAAGACCGGAACGAAGGTTCCGGCACCGCGGAAGCCCGGCCGGTCGAATATGGGCGCCTGATGGGCTCTCGGGAACGGGCAGCCCGGGATGGGGCAGTCTATCCACTTGTCCTCTATGACTTTCGCCGCCTTGGAGGCGTGGTGCGGCTCCCATTCCGTGCGCCATATCAGGCCCTCGCGCATCACCACGTATCCGTACTGCTTCAGGGCTTCGCGCCTGTAGTCCTTCACCGTCACGCTCCAGATTCCTCCGTCGTTCCAGTTCATCGGGTATCTTTTCCCTCCGAGCAACAGCATCAGGCTGTCGCCCCACTCGGTCATGTACTCAATCTTGAAAGTTGTCTGCATATAGTCATCAGTTTTAGCAATTATCCGACACAGGCGGCCGCACTCAGGCTTCAGGTGCGGCCGCCGTGCATGTCCTCTACAGGGGCTTGAACGCTATCGCGAAACCTCCTCCCGGAGCCATCCTGATCTTGAGCTTGTCCTTGGCGGTGACCTTTCTGCTCGTGATTTCGTAGGCCTGGGGGTTGGTCAGATAGTCCGCGTCGGGAGCGTCGGCATATATTTCCGCCGTGAATCTTCCCTTTCCGAGGAAGTCGAGGCTTATCTCGAATTCACGCGCGTTCTCGTCGGTAACGCCTCCGCAGAACCACTGTCCGTCATCCTTCGCCTTACGTGCCACGATGATGTAGTCACCGGGTTCGGCGTAAAGATAGCGACTTTCGCTCCAATCTACAGCAACATCCTTGATAAATTGGAAGGCGTCCATGAATTCCGAGTAATGTTCGGGGGTGTCCGCTGCCATCTGCAAGGGTGAATACATGGTCAGATAGAGCCCGAGCTGGTTGGCTATGGTAGCGTTCACGTGAGAATTGTTGCCGCACCACTCCTTGAGGTTCATCTCGAAGATTCCCGGGGTGAAGTCCATGGGACCGCCGTTGAGGCGGGTGAACGGCAGAATCGTCACATGCTTGGGCTGGGTGCCTCCGAACGCCTGGTACTCGGTGCCGCGGGCGGACTCGTTGGCTATCAGGTTGGGATAGGTTCTGCAGAGACCGGTGGGGCGCACCGCCTCATGGGCGTTGACCATGATCTTGTGCTCGGCGGCCTTCTTCACGGCGTAGAGATAGTGGTTGACCATCCACTGGCCGTAGTGATATTCGCCGCGGGGGATGATGTCGCCCACGTAGCCGGACTTCACGGAGCTGTAGCCGTACTTGTTCATCAGGTCGTAGGCCTCTTCCATGTGGCGCTCGTAGTTGCGCACTGAGCTGGAGGTTTCGTGGTGCATGATGAGCTGTATGCCCTTGGAGTGGGCGTAGTCGTTCAGCGCCGCGATGTCGAAGTCGGGGTAGGGGGTCACGAAGTCGAACACATAGTCCTTGCTGCAGTTGGCCCAGTCCTCCCAGCCTATGTTCCAGCCCTCCACGAGCACGGCGTCGAAGCCGTTCTCGGCCGCGAAGTCGATGTACTGGTGCACTCTCTCGTTGTTGGCGGAGTGTTTTCCGTTGGGTTTCGCCGTGGCGTAGTCGAAGCTGTCGAGCTTGACAGACGTCGCGTCGGTGTAGGCCCAGGTTCCGTAGCCGGCGATCATCTCCCACCACACTCCCATGTACTTCACGGGGTGGATCCAGCTCACGTCGTCGTAGGCGCAGGGCTCGTTGAGGTTGAGAACGAGGCGGCTCGCGAGCTGCTCGGTCGCCGATTCTGCCACCTGCACGGTCCTCCAGGGGGTGTTGCAGGGGGTCTGCATATAGCCTTTCCATCCCTGTGCGTCGGGAGTCAGCCACGAGCGCAGCACATGGGTCTTCCCGTCCACGAGCAGGTGCATGCAGGGGTAGTCGACGAGCGCAGCCTCATGGATGTTGATATAGAGTCCGTCATCGGTCTTCATCTGGAACGAGGTCTGCACTCCGCTGGTGCTGAAGAAGGTCTGCGAGCTGTTGCCCACCACCTGCTTCTGGAAATTCTCGCTGATTTCGGAGAGACGGCATTCGCCGTACTCGTATTCCTGGGTGTCGTAGTCGCCCGGAATCCACCAGCTGAAATGGTCGCCGGCCATCGCGAACTCGGTGAGCTCCTCCTTGATCACGAAATAGGTCAGAGGCTGGCCGGAGGGAAACTCGTAGCGGAAGCCGAGACCGTCGTCGAAGAGGCGGAAGCGCACGTTCATGAGCTTGTCGCTCGCGGTCTGGCGCAGCTTCACCAGAAGTTCGTTGTAGTGGTTGCGTATCTGTGACTCCTCTCCCCACACGGGCTCCCAGACTTCGTCGAACGAGTCTGTCTCCGTGCCTGTGAGCTCGAAGCCGTCGGCGAAGGAGTAGCAGGGGCGTACGTCGGTCTTGGTGATTTCGTCGCCTTCGAAAGTGATTTTCTCGGCTTTCACCGTGCCGCGCAGCTCGAAGCCCAGCAGGCTCGGGAGCACGACATCTGTCCCTTTGTGAGTCAGGGAATATTTCGGCACGCCTCCCTCTTCGAGCCGGAAGCTGAGTTCAAGGTTTCCGTCGGGAGATTTCAGGGTTGCGGCGGGCTCAGTGCTGCCGAAGACCTGCAGCCCTGCCGTCAGGGCTGCGAGAGTGAGAAGTATCTTTTTCATCGGTATTCTATGATTAAGCTTGATTTTGCCGGAACGGTGCAGTTCTCGGGGTTGAAGGTCTCTCCGGTCACCACGTCGCGCCCTTCTCCGGTCAGGCGGCCGGTGAACTCGGCATAGTCGGCCCAGGGCAGCTCGCGGGGTTCGGAATTGTTGTTGATGTAGACGAACACTGCCTGGTCGTCCGTGTAGCGGAAGTAGGCGTAGGTGTTGTCGCGGGTCAGGAAATGCAGGGTGTTTCCGTTCTGCACCGCATCGGAGGTCTTGCGCCAGTTGAGCAGGGTGCTCACATAGTCGTGCATGTCCTTCATCGCCGCATCCTCCTCCCAGTCAAGAGGGAAGTCGACGCGGAGTCCTCCGTGTCCCTGTGAGCGGTCGCGGGAAACGACCATCAGCTCGTCGCCGCTGAAAATCTGGGGATAGCCGCGCAGCGTGGCCATCAGGGTCATCACGAGCTTCTGCTTCGCGGGGTCGGCTCCCACGATGTCGCCGATGCGCTCGGTGTCGTGGTTGCCGGGGAAGATCATCATGTTCTGCGGATTATGATAGTACTGGTCGTTGGCCATGGAGTTGTAGACCTTGGTGATGCCCTCGTCCCAGCTCTCGCGTTCGGCGTTGATTCCTGCCGTGATGGCGTTGAGCAGGGGGAAGTCCATGATTGACGGGAGATTGGAGTCGAAGCCGTCGCGGTTGGGGTTCTCGGCCTGCCAGTAGGCCACTTCGGGAACATTGCCGGACCACACCTCTCCGACTATGTTGAAATTCGGGTATTCGGTGCGCACGGCCTTGCACCATTCGGACATCGGCACTTTTTCGTTATAGGGATAGGTGTCCACGCGGAAGCCGTCGAGGTCGGCCCATTCAATCCACCATACCGCCCACTGCTTGAAGTACTGGAGCAACCAGGGATTGTCGAGGTTCATGTCGACCATCGAGGTGTCGAACCAGCCGCTGGTCATGTTGACGCGGTCGAGTTCCGAGCAGTAGGGGTCGTTCTGTGCGGAGAACGCGCAGTTGGAATGGGTGTATTCGGGCCACTGGTGAACCCAGTCCTGGAAGGGCAGATCCTCCATCCACCAGTGCCGGTCGCCGCAGTGGTTGGTCACGATGTCCATGATCACCTTGATTCCGTGTTCGTGGGCCTGCGCCACCATCTCGCGGTATTTCCAGTTGCTGCCGAATCGGGGGTCGATCTGATAGTAGTCGGTGCAGGCATAGCCGTGATAGGATGATGTCGGCTCGTCGTCTTCGAGCAGAGGAGTGCTCCAGATGGCGGTGAAGCCGGCGTCGGCGATATAGCCGAGCTGGTCCTCGATGCCCTGGATGTCGCCTCCGTGGCGGCCGAAGAAGGCGTCATGGTCGGCCTTCTCGGTCATCAGGGGGCTGCTGTCGTTGGTCGGGTCGCCGTTCACGAAGCGGTCGGGCATCAGCAGGTAGATCGCGTCGGCGGTGCCGAAGCTCTTGCGCCCGGCGGAACCTTCGCGGCGTGCGAGTATATCGTAGGGCCTGCGAAGGGTCTGTCCGTCCTTGCTGAATACGAGAGTGTAGGTTCCGGGCTGCGCGGTCTCGGAAATCTCCATGTCCACGAACAGGTAGTTCGGGCTCTCGGCCTTGTGGACTCCGGACACGCTCACACCTTTCCCGCCTTCCACCGTCACGTCCCATCCGGAGATGCCTTCTCCCTGGACGAGCAGCTGGAGTCCGGTTTTCATTCCGACCCACCAGCACGGAGGTTCCACGCGGCTTATCAGGTCGGTCGGGCTGCTTACGCTCCATGCCCACGGGGCTTCGAGCTGAACGCTCACGGTCACCTCGTCGCCGGCGTTGCTGCGTCTGAACACGAGTGTGTTGTCGTCGGTGGAGAGAATCTCAAACTCTCCCTCTCCGGCGTTCAGGGCCGGATGAGCGTGCTTGAGCTGGCCGAGCTCGCGGTAGAAGTCGGTCACTGCGTTGGTCTTCCAGTCAGGTATGGGATCCTTCTCAAAGAATTCGAAGCTGTGGTCGTAGCCTATCTCCTGACCGGTGTAGATCAGCGGCTGGGTGTTGGGAAGGGTCCAGCAGAGCACGGTCATCGCCTTCCATGCGTCGCCCATACGGTCGAATTCAGTGCCGCTCCACGAGTTCTCGTCGTGGTTGGAGGTGAACGCGAGCCTCAATGCGTCGGCGGGGTATTCGCTCTTGTTCCAGCTGATGTAGTTTGCGAGACTGTCGACATTCGCGCGGCCCTGGGCTGCGGCGTTGAGCAGATGGTGCAGCTTCCAGGAATAGGTCGCGTCGAAGCCTGCCTCGTGCAGCCAGGCCTCCTCGCCTTCGGCAAGGAAGTAGAGATCGCCGTACTCGCTGCGGAACTTGCCGAGCACGTCGGACCAGAAGTCCTGGGGCACCAGCGAGGCCATGTCGCAGCGGAAGCCGTCCACCCCGCGGTCAAGCCAGAAACGCATGCTCTTTTCCATCTCGGCGCGCATCTCGGCGTTGTCGTAGTTGAGCTTGGCGATGTCGGTCCAGTCGTACTCGACTATGGTCCTGCCCTGTTCGTCGCGCACGTACCAGGAAGGATCCTTCTCGGTGACCCAGGGGTGGTCTGGAGAGGTGTGGTTAGCGACCCAGTCGATGATGAGCCTGAATCCGAGCTCGTGAGCCTTCGCGAGGAAGGCGTCGAAATCTTCGAGCGTGCCGAATTCGGGGTTCACGTCGCAGTAGTCGCGTATCGCGTAATAGGAGCCGAGCGTGCCCTTGCGGTTGAGCTCGCCTATGGGATAGGGAGGCATGACCCAGAGTATGTCGACTCCGAGTTCCTTGAGCACGGGGAGCCTTTCGGCTGCGGCGGCGAAGGTTCCCTCGGGAGTCATCTGCCTGATGTTGAGTTCATAGACTACGGAACTGCTCTTGTAGTCCGCAGTCTCCGCCTGTCCGGCCTTGTCTCCGGAGCTGCATCCCGTCAGCAGGACGGCAAGCGCGGCGATGGAATATAAAAGCTTTTTCATATCTGTGTTTAAAGTTCGAATACTACGGAAGAGAGGCCTCCGAGACGGAGTTGTCCGGAATTCACTCCGGTTCCGGTCTCGGCGGTGCCGAGCAGGCCGACAGGCTTGGAGAGGTCGTCGGTCAGGGTGAGCACGAATGATGATTCGCCGAAGTTGTGTATCACGAGCATCTTCTCACCTTCGTAGACCATGTACCATGCGGCGATCTGCGCGGCGTCGGAGTTGCCGTCGTTGTAGACGGGATGCTTCTCCATCGTTCCGAGAGCGAGAGCGGGATAGGAGTTGCGCAGCTTGCCGAAACCCCTGTAGACATTGAGTATCGACGAGGCGTCCTGTTCCTGTGACTCGACGGATATGGAGGAGCTGAGCATGTTCCGGTCCACCTTGCCCGAAAGGCTGCCGTCGGCAAGTTCCGAGCCGTCTGCGTTCCACATTATAGGGGAGCGCACATACTCGTCTCCGTTGTCCTTGATTCCCCAGTAGCCGAGTTCTTCGCCCTGGTATATGTAGGGCTCGCCCTGGGCGGTGAGGAGCACTGCCGCGGCCATCTTCATCTTGTCGACGTCCTGTCCGAGGTCGGAGCCGGTGCGGTTCTCGTCGTGGTTGGAGAGCTTGGTGGCTTCGATGTAGTCGGGCCTGTACTGCCTGTAGAGATCCTGATAGCCGAGGATATCGCTCATGAAGTAGCATCCGGTTCCGTTCTGGAGAGCCCATTTGAGCCTGTACCAGAACGAGAATTCGAACAGGGCGGGCAGTCCGGCGTAGTAGGGGGCCACCTTGTCTGCTTCATCGAGCATCTCGCCGACCATGTAGAAGTCGCCCTCTCCGCCTGCGGCATGGTAGGACTCGTTCATGCGGTCGTAGAATTTCTTGAGGAAGGTGGGATTCTCGTCGCTGCCCTGGTTATGATAGATGTGCTTCACGGCATCGAGACGGAACCCGTCCACGCCCATCTCCACCCACTTGTCGGCGGCTTCGGTCACTGCTGCGAAGGCGCCTGACCGCTCGCACTCGGAGGCCTTGCCGTAGTTGAGGTCGGCGAACCAGTCGGTCCAGAAATGCGAATGGTACATCAGAGGAAGGGAGAACTGGATATTCGAGGGGTCGAACGATGACGTGTTGGGATGAAGGGTGAAGGGCTTACCCATGCTTATGATGTCGGAACTGCTCTCGGCTCCGTACTTGGTGCCGATGTCCCATACGGTCGGAGATGTGCGTATCAGGAAACCCCAGTCAGAGTCGAAGTCGAGGGTCATGGTGTATGTGCCGGGTTCCGCGCCTTCATGGAAACGCAGGCATTTCGCCTCGCCGTAGTAGAGATATTTTCCGCCGTCGGAACTGTCGGTGTTCGGTTCGTCGGGAGCGTCTGCGGTCTCTGTCACGGTCACGGTAGGCGCGGACTCGTCGGACCAGTCGAGTGTGAAGGTGAATCTTCCCCTGGCTCCGGCGCCGCCGGTCGAGGGGAACCACTGGCCGGCGTCGTACCCGGCAGCGCCTTCCGTGGCTATCTGGTCTATCCTGCCTGCCGCGATATCTGCGGCGGGATCTTTCGACAGGACGTAGAAGTCCCTGTAGGGGCTGTCTTCGGATGAAACCGCATCGAGGAACCACGGGTGATCTTTCGAGCTGTGGTTGAGCACATAGTCGAGATAGACCTTCATGCCGTGGGCGTGGGCCTCGTCAATCAGGGTCTGAAGGTCGTCTTCGGTGCCGAAGGCCGGGTTCACCGCAGCATAGTCCTTGACGTCGTAGCCGTGGTAGGAGGCCGAAGGATGGATGGGCGAGAGCCAGATGGCTGAAACGCCCATCTCGTCGAGATAGCCGAGCCGAGAGACCAGACCTTTGAAGTCTCCGACTCTGTCGGCGTCGTCGCTGTCGGCGAAACTGTAGACCAGAGCCTGATAGGAGATTGCCGCTCTCTTCTCTCCGTCCCACGCCACGGGCGACGGCACGACAGGTTCGCCTTCGAATTCGGGCTCCGGCCCGGTTCCGGCCTCCTGTGTCGCTCTTACTTCAACCGTTTCGCATCCCGGTGCGGAGATGGAGATCACGGCTGTCCTCTCGGATGCGGTGTCGTTGGAATCGGCGGTCACGAGTATGGTTGTCGTGGTGGTGCCGGAGTTTCTTTCGGGACGGCACCAGTCCGAGCCGGAAGACAGTTCGAGCGTCCATGAACCGGCGTCGGTGCGGATTTCGAGGTATTCAGTGCCGCCTCCGGAGCCGAAGTTCAGGACATCCGGGGTCACATGGAGAGTGTTGCTCTCCTCTGGAGCGGGTTTTTCGCAGCCGGTGGCGCACAGCGCCAAGGCCGCGGCGAAAAGGAGCAGATATCTTTTCATCTTGAGTGCTTGTAGTAAAATGGCGGCATACGGACCGGTCAGGGTCCGTATGCCAGTGAAATGCTATTCCGTTTCGGGGACGTTTCCTTCCGTCATCACGTAGATGAGAAGGTTGTCCTTGTCGAAATAGATGTCGTAGGTGCCTTCGAGGCTGACGGACATGTTCTGGGCGCCGCTGCCGTTGACGAGGGTCACTCCTGTATTGATGTCGACGATTCCGGCGACCTGGCTGCCGTAGTTCTCGGCGTCGTTCCATTCATTGTTGAAACGTATCTTTATCTGGTCGTCGGTGGTGAGTTTAACTCCTTTCGTTACGTAGTATCCTCCCTCTTCGCTCATCGCAAGGTCTCCGACTCCGGAGTTGCCCCAGTCGTTGACGGTGCCGACGAGTCCGTAGGTGTCGGGAACGACTCCGACTTTCTCTCCGGTAGCAGCCACATAGGCCATGTCGACGGCGGGCACATACCAGAAGTCATAGCTGCCGGCGTCGGCTATCCTGGCGTTCACCTTGTCGGTGGAGACTTCGAATCCTTCTCCGACCATGACGGTGTATGCACTGCCGTCAGTTGTATAGGAAGACAGAGGTCCGAGATAGGTGCTTTGGGCGGCGTCACGGAACAGGAACTCTCCGCCTGCGGGGATTGCGACATTCACCACTCCGAACATGGAGCTTTTGGTCGTCATGGGCGTGTCCACCCAGTCGGAACCTGAATCCGCGGTGTTGCCGTAGACAGCCCAGTCATATTCCGGTCCGGGTTCCGGTTCGGGTTCCGGTTCGGGATCCTCTCCTCCGGTGCCGTAGTCGGCGGCGTTGAGCTCCCAGGTCATCTCGTCAGGGTTGTTGAGGTTGACGTATAGGCGGTAGTTGCCTGCGGGAGCCATGATGTTGTTGCCGCCGTCGAGCACGCCTTCGGTCGCCGGGTCTCCGGTTGTCGCGACACCCCAGGATACGTCCCACTTGCCATCGGCGCGTACTTTGAATTCACCGTCGGCGGGGAATTTGACGTCAGCCCAGAACACCTGCTTCTCGGTGTCGAAGTTCATCACTATGTCCGCATCGTCCGCCCATCCGGTCAGTTCTCCGCAGACGCCGAGCTGGTCGAAGCCGAAGTCCTTGGTCAGCACGAGAGTGCTGCGGTTGAAGCTGAAGCGGTAGAAGTTCTTGGAGTATACGGAGATGTTTCCGGAACCGCCGTCGTCGATCAGCTGAATGCTGCCGGCTTCGGTTTCAGGTGCCGTGGCGTTGCCGTCGATACCCCAGTTGCCGTTGTCCCAGTTGGTATCTCCGGTGAGCTTGAAGCCTCCGGAGGCAAGTCCGCCGAACCCGATAACTCCGACATAGTTGGTCTCATCGCCGGAGAAGCTATACAGCTTCTGGGCTTTGTTCCAGGAGTCGGCCCAGCCGCTGTATTGTCCGACCACGTAGACCATAGGATATGTCCTTTCCGCCTGGGTGACGGTCATGGTCACGGGCACTCCCTCGGAATAATATTTCCCGAAGGTGTCGCCGATGGTCGCGCTGACGAGGAAATTCACTTCGGTGGGTGAATCGACGGGAATTCCGAGGCCGCCGTCTTCCGAGGCAAGGGCCAGCGGAGCGTTCAGAACCTCTAATGTGGTTTGAGCTGAAGTGCTTGTGAGTCCGGTGAGAACGACCACGGTGTCGGCACCGTAGGCTGCTTCCACCGCGTAGTTGATCTGCGTCTTGACGCCGAAGTCGGCGGCGTCCCAGGTGAAGGTCACGAGTTCTCCCATGTTTTCGGAAGTGACCGTAATCTCATCGACGGCAGTTTCACCTTGCATGATGCTGTGCAGGGTGGGCGCCACCACATCCTCGGGAGCGTAGGTCCGGACCATCTCCAGTTCCTGGCAACCGCAGAAAAGGCCTGCGGCTGCTGCCAATATGGATATGTTTCTTAAGATTTTCATTTCAGATTCGTTTTACGGTGTTTGTCGTTTACTCCACATCGGCGTAGCCGGGGTTCTGGTGGAGCTCAGGGTTGGCGGCGAGCTCGGTGGGAGGAATGGCGAAGATGTTGAGATGCTCGTCGAAGCCCTGTCCGTTGTAGTTACCGCCTTTCCAGGCCCAGAGGAAGTTTGAAGAGTTGAACAAGCCGAGACGTATGAGGTCGGTGCGGCGGTGTCCCTCCCAGAGAAGTTCGCGGAAGCGCTCGGCGACGAACCAGTCTTCATTTATGTCCGAGGCGCTCGGAGCGCTGACGCCGGCCCTCTCTGCAAGCTTCTGAAGATAAGGCATCGCCGTGTTGGTCTGGCCCAGATGCATGCAGGCTTCGGCGTAGATAAGGTAGATTTCTCCGAGGCGTATCATCGGGAAGTCGATGTCGCTGTATTTCTTGGTTATTGCAGTCGGAAGAAACTCCGCTTCTGTCTGATTGTGGGGAATATTGTTGAACTTTATGAGGCTCCAGCCGTTTGCGAACACATAAAGGGCGTCGTTCATAGACTCTTTCCTGCCCTTGATGTAGAATGACCGGGCTCTGACGTCCCCGTTTCCGACGGTATAGGTGCCGGCGGTGTAGTCCGGAGCGGTGATGGACGGCCAGTATTTGCTGATCTCCTCATAAGGCACTCTGATTCCTGCCCATCCGTCATTCACTCCGTTGGGAATGGAAGTGTCGGTGTTGTCAGTCGATGCCAGAGCGGCCACCGTCAGATATGTGGTTCCTCCATAGGACTGTGTCTGTTCTGCATCATAGGCCACGCCCCAGAGTATCTCCTGCAGAGCCTCCGGATTCTCTCCGTTGTCTCCGCGGAACAGGGCCGCGTAGTCGGGGCAGAGTTCATAGCCCAGGTTGAAGACGGCCTCGCAGGCGTCCTTGGCCTGCTGCCACATGGCGGTGCCGGTGTAGACCTCCGCGTTCAGATACATGCGGGCGAGCAGTCCGTTTACTGAACCCTTGTCAGCACGGGGATAGTTTGACCTTGCCGCAGGCATCGCGCTCTGATCGGAGGCCAGATAGGTCAGTTCCTCGATGCAGTAGTTGAAGATCTCGGCCCTGTCTCCCTGCTCGGGGTTCTCTCCGCCTCCGAAGGGGGAGTTCTCTGTGGTGAAGGGCACGTCACCGAAGGTGTCGAGAGCCATCCAGTAGAAATAGGCGCGCAGGAAGCGGGCTTCGTCGCGGAACTGCTCTATCTTCGCGGCCAGCTCGGAGGACACTCCTCGTGCAGCCAGCTTGTCGGAAGAGGTCTGGCGCAGGTATTCATTGACAAAGGCTATGCCCTGGAGGGTGCGGACATAGACCGCGTATGTGGCGTCGTTGCTTGCATCGGACCAGGTGTTCACGTTGAGGTCGCGCACCCAGGGGTCGTTCTCCCATGCACATTTGGCCTCGTCGGTCGTGCATTCCTGTGTGGACCAGAAGGCTCTGATGAGCTCTGATGCTCCTGCGTCGGAGACATGAAGGTCAGTGGTCTCGTTGGACACGAACTGGAAGTAGATTTTGGTGAGTCCGGCGAGGTAACCGTACTCGTCGGTGCCGTAGACGGTCTCCGAGGTCGAGTCGGACTCGTTCAGCGGCAGCGTGTCCAGATCTCCGATGCAGGAAGTGCAGAGCAGCATTCCTGCAACGGCCAGAGAAAATAGTCTTATGTTGGTTTTCATTGTTAGTCCTGTTTAGAAGTTGATGTTCAGACGAAGTGAGTAGGTGCGGGGACGGGGCCAGATGGAACCGTCGATACCGTACACTCCCGGGATTTCGGGGTCGACTCCGCTGTAACCGGTGATCACGAATACGTTCTGCACGGAGAACGCCACGCGGATGTCGGTCTCCCAGCTGCCGAGGCCGCGGAAGGTATAGCCGAGATTGATGTCGTCCATGCGGAAGAACGAGGCGTTCTCGAGGAACATGTCGGAGTACCACTGTTCGCCGCTGTTGGCCGCCGTGAAGCCTGTCCTGGTCACTACCGTCGCGAAGTTGGGCAGGTTGCCCGCGTTCACGTCGAGGTTCGAGGTGGAGTTGGCGGAGGCGAAATCGTTGAATACATAGTTCCCGACGGAACCATGGCCGTTGAAGCCGAAGTCCCAGTTCTTGTAGGAAACCTTGAAGTTGATTCCGTAGAAGAAGTCGGGGTTGGGGCTCTTGCCGGTCATGTAGCGGTCGGCCTGGGTGATGGTGCCGTCGCCGTCCCTGTCGACGAGGGCGTTCTGCACGGGATGCCCCTCGCTGTCATAAACCTGCTGGAAGGTATAGAAGGTATAGGGCTCGTAGCCCACCATATGTCTCTGCAGCAGGTTTCCGGTACCCTTGCTGATGTTTCCTATCTGGATTGAGTAGTCGGGATCGTCAGTGTTGTTCAATTTGGTGAACTTCGTGTCCTGGAAGGTTCCGTTGAGGCCCACCATTACGCTCCAGTCGGTGGTCTGTACGGGAATCAGGTTCAGGGAGAACTCGAGACCCTTGTTTCTCATGGAGCCGATGTTGGTCAGCACGGTGTTGCCGAAGTTGGAGCCCATCGGGGTGAGCACGCTGTTCAGCAGGTCCTTGGTATCCCTGATGTAGGCGTCCACGCTACCGCTGATCCTGTCGTTCAGGAAGCCGAAGTCGATACCGGCGTTGTAGGTCGTGGTGGTCTCCCACTTGATGTTGGGGTCGTAGGCCGCGGGGGTCAGGTAGAACATGTAGCCGGCGTTGCCCATCGGGTACTGATGGTACACGTCGGTGGACATCGAGTAGCGGGCCAGATAAGGATAGTTGTTGGAGCCGATTTCCTGCTGTCCGGTCTGTCCGACGCTGAGACGTAGCTTCAGCGCGGTGACGGGAGACACGCCCTTCAGGAAGCTCTCCTCCTTCACGTTCCATGCGAATGCGGCGGAGGGGAAGAGACCCCAGCGGGTGTCCTTCGAGAAGCGTGAAGACGCATCGTCACGCAGGGTGAAGGTGAAGAGGTAGCGTGAGTCGATGGAATAGTTGATACGTCCGTAGAAGGATATAAGATAGCTTTCCTGGAGGTTCCAGGGGTAGCGTGAATCCTCCCCCTTCTGCAGTCCGGTCTCGTTGAAGTAGGTCACCCCATGGTCGGCGCTGTAGAAGTGCTGCCATGAGTAACCGGCCATCACGTCGAGATGGTGGATGCCCCACTCCTCGTTGTAGTTGGCGTAGAATTCGAGCACCTGATTGCGGCGGAAGTTCCTGGTTCTGGTGAACTGTCCCCAGCCTCGGGCCTCGGTGTCGGTGTAGGCCTGGAACGAGCCGGGGTTCACGCCGTCGTAGATCTGGGTGTTGGAGATGTCCATGCCGAGGCTCAGGTTAAGTCTCAACGCCTCGAAGCCGTGCACCTTGTAGTCGAACTGGGCGTTGCCGATGAAGCGCATCGCGTCGGCGTAGTTGTTCCTGTCGTAGAGCAATGAGAGAGGCCCTGCTCCGAGAAGGGTGCTGGGGTTGAAATTCTCTCCGCGTCCTTCTCCATAGTTCCAGAAGCCGTTGGCGGTCGAGTAGTCTATCGAGCCGTCCTCGTTTCTGAAGTACGGATCCTGAGTCGGGTTGAAGAACGCCGCCTTTCCGACCGCACCGCTGTCGGCGTATTTCTGGTGGGTGTAGACTCCCTTGGCGCTGAGGTTTATTGTCAGGTGGTTGTCGAAGAAGTTCGGCTGGAGGTTGAGGTCTACGGTTCCTCTGTCGTACTGCGAGGTCTCAAGAGTTCCCTGCTGGCTCGTATATCCGACAGAGGCCCTGTAGGGCATCCTCTTGTTCACGTTGCCGAGCACGCTTACGTTGTGGTCATGGGAGATGGCCGTACGGAAGATCAGATCCTGCCAGTCGGTGTTGTGTTCTCCCATCCTGGAATACACGTAGTCGCCCACTGTGGTTCCGGGCACGAAGGTCTGGCTCACATAGTCGCGGAATTCTGCGGGGCTCATCACGGGGAGCTCCTTGGAGTTGGTCTGCACGCTCACGCTTCCGTTGTAGGATACCTGGGGAGTGTTGCCGCTTCCCTTCTTGGTGGTGATGATGATGACGCCGTTGGACGCCCTGGATCCGTAGATCGCGGCGGATGACGCATCCTTGAGTACCGAGAAGGACTCGATGTCGTTGGGGTTGATGGTCTCCAGAGGGTTGGCCATTCCCGCGCCGCCGTCGCGGGCGATGGGCACACCGTCAATAACGAACAGAGGGTCGTTGGAAGCGTGCAGGGAAGCCGCACCAC
>DVLC01000075.1 GCA_018715685.1 Candidatus Cryptobacteroides merdipullorum | reverse complement strand
GTTGGAAAGACGTGCGGCACTGATGAGAAAATATCTTGAACATTATCAGGAGTATATTTCCGATGGGCCGAGAGGCAAATGAAACCTCTATTTCTGTGCCAATCCCGATTTCTCCGGCCTTGGAATGGCTTCTACCGAGTCCGGTGTGACTACTGGATTGCAACTTTTCTTTTTTCAGGAACCCCGGATAGATAGTGCCACAATATTGAAAATGAATATAACGAAGTCACAATACGAGTTCGCTCTGGCAAAAATCGAGGAGCTGCTGCCTTTGGTGCCGGAAGATGCTTCCGCAGATGACAAGGACGCCGTGGAACTTTCCATTCTGTCCGATGTGGTCATCGAATATGAAAAGGAGCATTTCCCGATAGGCAAGCCGACGGTAGCCCAGCTCGTGGAACTGGCTCTGGAGGAAAAGAATATGACCCAGAAACAGCTGGCGGAGGAAATCGGAGTCAGCCCCTCCCGTATCAGCGACTATGTCAACGGAAGAGCCGAACCGACCTTGAAAATAGCCAGTTCCCTTTGCAAGGTGCTTGATATTCAGCCGTCGGCGATGCTGGGGCTGTGATCGCGGCTATTTCCGGATTTGGATCGGCACCGCCTTGTAGCCGAGGCGCTGGAGCTCGATGCCGGCGCCTATTCTGTATAGCACCGAATAGGAGCGCGTGAGCACGAAGAAGCCGCGTTCGGTCTGGGTTTCTATGCCTTCGTGACGCAGCAGTCCGAGTGTGGCGAGCGCGCAGCTGAGCATGGTGTCGGAGATTCTCTTCGCCTCCTTGCCGTCGAGTTTGAGCCCGAGCAGGTCGCGCAGCACATGCTCGTCCATGTCGTCCCAGCCTCGTGAACCGTAGAACGAGGAGTAGGAGTCGTTCCTGTGCCCCTGCCAGTTCGCGTCCCACCAGTGGGCCACGCCGATGCCGAGGAACCCGGCCCAGGAGATCGCGGCTTCGGGATACTGGTTGAAGTTCTCCACCGCGTCGGCAACATAGTCCTTTATGTAGTCGTCCCACTTGCCGTCGATGTCGTCGGAGCGTAGCAGGGTGTCGCCGACGAGACCGGCGCCGCGGCATACCTTTATGAGTCCGTCTTCGAGGATATGCTCGAATGAGTCGTAGAATTCGCTGTCTTTCATGTGTGTCATACTCGTTTCACTCTCATCACGCTCTTGATGTTGGAGATCTGCGAGATCACCTTGTCAAGTTCGGTGTTTGACGGCACGAGCAGCCTTATCTGTATTTCGTAGGTTCCGGTTCTGGGGTTCTCCTTCACGTTGCAGGAACGCATGGAGACCTTGAACTGGCCTATTATGTCCATTATCGATGTCAGCACCGGGTGGTCGATGTCCGCCGTGACCGACAGGGTGCACTGGAAGTCTCCCGAGGACGCGCTGTCCTGCCAGATGACCCTCTGGATGCGGTAGGGATATTTCTCCATGAGTCTGGCGGCGTTGGGGCAGGACATGCGGTGTATCTTGATGCCCTCGGTGCGGGTCACGAAGCCGAACACGTCGTCTCCGAACACCGGGTTGCAGCATTTGGAGAGCTTGTAGTCGAGACCTTTGACGTTCCTGGCGTTGATCACGAGTATGTCGTCGGAGGCCCTGTCGGAACCTCCGTAGGCTTTCCGGTTGTCGGCCGCCTGCGCGGAATCCTGCCTCTGCGTCGCATGCTCCTCCTTCTCGGCCTGTTTCTGCAGCAGGAATTCCTTGATGTCGTTGACATCCACCTCTTCCGCCGCGATCGCCGCGAGGAAGCCCATTTCGGAACTGTATTTCGCAGCCTTCATGAACTCGGTGAGCAGTTCGTCGGGGAGTTCGAGTTTCCAGTTCCTGAGCCGGCGCTCGAGAATCTCGCGGCCTTCCGCCGCAGCCTTGCGCTCCTCTGCGTCAAGCTCCTGCTTGATCTTGGTGCGCGCCTTGGAGGTCACGACCCAGGCCAGCCAGTCGCGGCTCGGCCTCTGGTTCTTGCCGGTCATGATTTCCACCACATCTCCCGTCTTGAGCTTCTCCCTGATCTGCACGGGTTTGCCGTTGACCTTGCCTCCGGTGCAGCGGCTCCCGAGATTTGTGTGGATGCTGAACGCGAAGTCGAGCACCGACGAGCCTGCGGCGAGTATTCGCAGTTCGCCCGTGGGCGTGAATACGAAGATGTCCTTGTCGGGAGGGGCTGGCAGATGTTCCGGGCTGGCTTCGAGAGGATGCTCGAGCGAGTCGCGCACCGACTGCAGCCAGCGGTCGATCGAAGCCTCGTGGCGTATGCCTTTGTATGCCCAGTGCGCGGCATTCCCGCTCTCAGCCTCTATGTCCATGCGCTTTGTGCGTATCTGGACCTCCAGGGCCTGGCCGAGCTTGTTCTTCACGGTGATGTGCAGCGACTCGTAGCCGTTGGGGCGGGGAGTGGTGAGCCAGTCGCGCAGGCGCGAGATGTCCGGCTCGTACTCTTCGGTCACATAGGAGTATACCTTCCAGCAGAGATCCTTCTCGAGCTTGGGGTCGTCTTCGCAGTCGATGATGAAGCGTATCGCGAACACGTCGTGCACGCCCTCGAAGGGGACTTTCTGCACCTGCATCTTGCGGTAGATGGAGAAAGCGCTCTTGGTGCGCGCTTTGAGCTTGTATCTGATGCCGGCCTCGGAGAGTTTGCGTTCGAGGGGGCGTATGAACTCGGCGGTCAGCTGCTCGCGGTCCTTCTCGGTGGCCTTGAGCTTGTTGGTGATGGCCCGGTACTGCTCGGGGTCGGAGTAGCGGAAGTAGATGTTGCCGAGCTCGGTGTTGATGTTGTAGAGGCCGAGCTGGTGTGCGAGGGGCATGTAGAGCATCGTGGTCTCCAGCAATTTCTGGTCGCGCGAACTTTTCGGGAACATCTTCAGGTTGCGCATGACCTCGAGCCTGTCGGCAATCTTCAGGACTATCACGCGGGGGTCGCGCGAATACTGGACTATGAGTTTCTTGTAGTTCTCGGCTTCGAGCCGCGTGTCCTTGGGCTTGATGGTGGAAATCTTGTTGAGCCCGTCGACTATCGTGCGCACGTCGGCGGGGAAGTCGCTGATGTCTATATCCTTGTGTATGCGGGTGGCTTCATGCAGATAGACGGCCGCCACGCATTCGTCGGGGAGTCCGATTTCGTCCTCCACTATGCGGGCGACATTGTCGGGGTGTCCGATGAAGGGGGTCCCGTCATAGCGGGTCTCGTCCCTGAGCGCAGCCGCGGCGACGGCGCGTGCCTTTTCCGTGAGATTGTCCATTGTGGCAAATATACTATTTTTCTTGTCCGGTGATTACGGCGGACTGATGAATTGCTGTCGGTTCCTGCGGACGGTATTCTCAATATGTGTGCCGCTTTTCTTTGGAATTTCGAAGTGTTTTGATATATTTGCAATATCAAAATGATATCAACAATGAAAGAATTCCAGTTCAAAGGTTTCGTGATGAACGGCTTCGTGATGCTGTTCCTCCATCTCATTGTGCTCACTGCCGCTATTGTCGCATGCTTTCTCGGTGCGACGCTCGGACTTGCGGTTCTCGGGCTGTTTCTGGCCCTCGTGTGGTTTGTCATCTGCGCAGGGTATGTCAAGCTGGAGCCCAACGA
>DVLC01000074.1 GCA_018715685.1 Candidatus Cryptobacteroides merdipullorum | reverse complement strand
GGAGAAATCCGTCATCGCGCCTATGCCGAGGAAGATAAGTGGCGGATACCAGCCCTTGAGCACTCCCTGATGCAATATGTTGAGCACCGATCCCTGTTCATAGATTCCCACCTGAAGTCCCTGGAAGATAGGGATGTTCCCTATGATCATTCCGAATCCGATGGGCACGAGGAGCAGGGGCTCCCATTTTTTCACAATTCCCAGCGTGATGAAGATGATTCCTATCAGAATCATCGCCAGATGCTGCCAGGTGCAGTTCGCGAATCCCGTGAACTGCCAGAACTGCTGAAGACTCTCGACTACGGTTTCCATCAGCCGATGGTCACAATCTTCGCGTCCTCAAGAACAGAATCTCCCTTGGAGACATGTACGGCCGTAACCGTGCCGTCGTTTTCCGCAAGAATCTCGTTCTCCATCTTCATGGCTTCGATGACAGCCACCTTCTGTCCGCGCTTCACCGCGTCGCCGACTTTGACGTCTACGCTGATGACGACTCCGGGGAGAGGTGAGACCACGTCCTTGCCGGCGCCTGAGGCTGCGGGGGCCGCTGCGGGAGCGGCAGCAGGCGCAGGAGCTGCCGATACGGCTGCAGGTGCTGCCGCCTGAACGGGGGCGGGAGCCGCCGCGGGCGCTTCGTTCTCCATTTCGACGCTATAGTCCGCACCGTTTACGGTGACATTGGCATTCCTGCCTTCAATGCTGTTCACGGCAACTTCGTAATCCTTGCCGTTGATCTTGAATCTGTATGTTTTCATCTTTGTGTTGATTTTCTGAAATTGCGCTGTTTTGCGTCCCATCCCGAAGCGCTGTCGTGACGGATGGTGATGATGCCGGGCTCGATGTCGTGTACTCCGTCGTTGAGATGGAGATGAAGTGCCAGCGCGATTGCCGCGGCTGTGTCGCCTCCGCCCGTTTCGGCGTCAAGGGCGAGCGCGATTGCGGCTGCCACCGCCTCTTCGTCCGCACCCTTCTGCGATGACTTCTTCTTGCCGGACTTGAATTTCCCGGAGAAGATATTGCCGGAGAATGAGTAGATGAAGTAAAGGATGACGAGCGCGCAGAACACCACGCAGACGCTGATGAGGGTCAGCGTCCATCCGTGGGGGTCCACCTGCGCCATCCTGTCGGCTCCGGCTGTCAGGATATTATAAAGGCAGGTTGTCATGTTTCTTCGCGGGTATTTCCTGATGCTTGCCCTCAAGTGCCGCGAGTGCGCGGATTACGCGGAAGCGGGTGTTGCGGGGCTCTATAACGTCTTCGATGTATCCCTTCTTGGCCGCCTGGTAGGGGTTGCAGAAGAGGTCGTTGTATTCGTTCTTCCTCTTTTCGGCGAGTTCTGCCTGCTTCGCGGGGTCGGTTTCCGCCTTGAGCTCCTTGCCGTAGATGATGCCTATGGCTCCGTCGGCTCCCATGACCGCGATGTTGGCGGAAGGCCACGCGTAGTTGATGTCGCCGCGCAGCTGCTTGCAGCTCATCACGATGTGCGCTCCGCCGTAGCTCTTCCTCAGGGTTACGGTCACCTTGGGCACCGTGGCTTCGCCGTAGGCGTAGAGCAGCTTGGCTCCGTTGGTGATGATGGCGCCGTATTCCTGCTGCGTTCCGCAGAGGAAGCCGGGCACGTCGACGAGGGTCACGAGAGGGATGTTGAACGCGTCGCAGAAGCGCACGAAACGTGCGGCCTTGCGCGAGGCGTTGATGTCGAGCACTCCGGCGAGAATCCGGGGCTGGTTGGCCACGATTCCGACGCTCTTTCCGCCCATGTGGGCGAAACCGACGATGATGTTCTTGGCGAACTGCTCGTGTACCTCGAAGAAGTCTCCGTCATCGACTATGCTGCGGATGACTCCGTACATGTCGTAGGCCTTGTTGGGGTTGTCGGGGATGATGTCGTTGAGCGCGTCGTCGGTTCTGGAGACAGGATCCTTGGTGGGGCGCTCAGGGGCCGTCTCAAGGTTGTTCTGGGGCAGGAAGCTCAGGAGCTTCTTGATCTTCTCGATGCCTTCTTCCTCCGATGCCGCGCTGAAGTGGGCGACGCCTGATTTGGAGGCGTGTACCGACGCTCCTCCGAGCTGCTCCTGGTCGACCACTTCTCCTGTCACTGACTTGACCACGCTGGGTCCGGTCAGGAACATGTATGAGGTGTTCTCCACCATCAGGGTGAAGTCGGTGAGGGCGGGGGAGTATACGGCTCCGCCGGCGCAGGGGCCGAAGATGCCGCTGATCTGGGGAACCACGCCGCTGGCGAGGATGTTCCTCTCGAAGATGTCGCCGTAGCCTGCGAGGGAGTCGATTCCCTCCTGGATGCGGGCTCCGCCGGAGTCGTTGAGTCCGATGATAGGGGCCCCGGAACGGGCTGCCATGTCCATGACCTTGCAGATTTTCTCCGACATGGTCTTGGAAAGCGAGCCTCCGTTGACGGTGAAGTCCTGGGCGAAAACATAGACGAGACGGCCGTCGATGGTGCCGTAGCCGGTCACGACTCCGTCGCCGTCGGTATGGGATGCGTCCATCCCGAAGTCGGTGCAGCGGTGCTGTACGAACATGTCGAATTCCTCGAAGCTGCCCGGGTCAAGCAGTTTTTCAAGTCTCTCCCTTGCGGTGAGCTTGCCTTTTGCGTGCTGGGCGTCTATTCGCTTCTGTCCGCCGCCGAGTCTGGCCGTCGCGCGGCGTTCAACCAATTCCTTGATTTTGTCCTGTTGAATACTCATATTAGGTCTTAGTCTGGGCAATACGCGAGCGTAATGCAAAAAATCGGACAAAGATAAACATTATTTATTTATTTCAGTATGGTTGGCGGTCCAGAGGTATACGCTCGCGGGGGCCTTGCCACCCGCGGCAGATAGCGGGTGTCGCCTTGCAGCGCAGCGGAGAGGTGACGGGATGAGCGCTTTGCGCGAAGCCCCCGCGAGCGTATACCTCTGGACGTTTGCAATAAAAAATTGAAACAGAGCCGGTTTAACAACTCTGTTTCAATTAGGGTAAGCCTATGTGCGGGGGATCTCAGCCTCTGTGTGCAGGCCTCAGCAGGTCGAGCACGGTCTTCACCGGATTGAAGGTCTCCGCCGGAACCTCGACGAACAGGGTGTTCCAGTCCGACATCGAGCCGTTCCAGAGTCCGGGCAGCTCAAGCGCCTTGAGTTCGCGGCCCTGATAGCTCTTCGAACTGATGAGTCCCGTCTCCTCGTCGACATGCTCGAGCAGGTTGAACTTCTCTCCCTTGTAGTCGAGCAGGCAGCATACCAGATCGACGGGGTTGAAGTGCGTGGCGCTCTTCATCTGCTCGACGGCGTGCGGATCCTCCTTGTTGATTTGCGCGGCCTCGAGAATCTGCAGAGAAGTGCTTCCGTCCTTGTCTCGGATGATGAACGGGCCTCCTCCGGGTTCGCCCTCGTTCTTCACCATGCCGCATACCCTGACGGGCCGGTTGAGCTTCGCGCGGAGCTTCTCGGCCCTGTCGCGGCAGTCCCTGGCCTCGGGCATCTCTATGCAGAGCTCGTCGCGCAGGAAAGTCTCTATTTCGTTGCAGAGCGTCTGGCACTCGGGAGTCGCGAAGGGGTCGTCGAGGTTTACGTTGTTGGCGGGGATGAAGGCGAAGTCGGACATCTCCTTGCGCATCACCGTGATCTGGTCGAGCGCGAAGATGTAGCCGCGGATGCGGTCGCGGAGCTGGAGGGCGCGGCCCATGAGCACCTTCTTCCACTTATAGGTGACCGGCTGCATGCGCTCCACGCATACATTGTCGATGTTCTTTATCGACACGAGTTCTGAATCGAGGGCGTTGAGATTGTAGATCAGGGCTCCGTGGCCGGCAGGGCGGGTGAGAATGCTTCCGTCCTCCTTCAGGAAGGGCTTGCCATCGCTGTCGACCGCGATAGTGTCGGTCTCCTTGTCCTGATATATGAAGCTGATGTTATAGCGCACTCCGTAGCGCTGTTCGTATTTGTCCTTGATTTCGGCTACGGCCTGCTCGAAGAGGGCGCGGTGCTCGGGTGAGATTGTGACCGTGATGTTCACGCTGCCGTCGGCGTTGCGCATGTAGGCCTGTCCTTCCACGAAGTGCTCGGCGAGAGCCGTGCGGACCTCGTCGGGATAGCGGTGGAACTTGAGCACGCCCTTGGGTTTGCTGCCGTAGGCGAGACCCTCGTCAGTCAGCAGCCTGCGGGCGACCTGAGAGGGGTTGTAAGGTGCCTTTCCGAACGCTTCGGGGCTGTAGAACGCGAAATTCTCGATGTTGTCGCTGAGCTTGAGCACGGCCTCGTTCGGTTCGTCCATTCCGGCGAAGATGTCCTTGAACATCCTCGACGCGGCTCCCGAAGCCGGCACGAACTTGCAGCGGCCGGCGGTCTCCGCAGTCTCGGCGTATTTCTCCGCTTCGTCAGCCTGAGCCTCGGAGAGCCTTTCGATTCCCCTTTCAGGGGTGGCTGAAGCCACGATGTCGAGCCAGGGGAAACCCTTGCGGAAACGCTCGACCTGTGCGTTGATTTTTTCTCTGTTCATGGTTTTGCTATAGTTTTAGTGATTGCATCTCTTTTAAATGAAGAACTCCCGGCGGTACTGGTAGTTCGTGCGCAGCTCCTCGAACTTTGTGGGGTTCATGCGGAACATGAAGTCGTCGGTGAAAATCGGGTAATTGTACTGGAGCATCGCGGCTATCTGACCCTGCGACTTGTCGGTCACGTCAAGCTTGACGGCCTGGTACTCCATTATGTCTGTCTGCGGGAAGAATTCATAGAGGCTTGCGAGCTTGAAGAAGCGGGCGACAGCCCTTACCGCCATGGCGCTTCCCGTCTGCTTGCTCTGGAGTGAATATCCTGCGATGTGCGGAGTCGCGATGTCCGCGAGGTTCATGAGCATGGTGTTTATCGTCGGTTCGTGGCTCCAGGTGTCGATGATGACCGGTCCGAGCTTCGGGACGGCCTCGATAAGGTCGCGCTCGACCACTATGTCCCCCTGGGCCGTGTTGATGAAGAAGGCGCCGGGTTTCATCCTGGCGAAGAAATCGGCGTTGGCCATCCCCTTGGTGGATTCGTTGAGCGGCACGTGCAAGGTCACGATGTCGGCGTCCCTGAGCAGTCTGTCGAGCGGGCAGAACTGGGTGTACCATTCTATCTCGGCCTTCCTGGGGTCGTGCCTCAGTATCTTGAAGCCGAGGCTGCGGCCCATGGCCTCCACCCTCTCTCCGGCGCTTCCGAGACCTATAATTCCTATTGTGGCTCCGGTCAGGGAGATGCTCTTGCGCGCCGCGGCTCCGAAAAGCGCCGAGAACACATAGTTCGCGACCCCTCCGGCATTGCATCCTGACGCGTTCTGGACGAAGATTCCGCGCTTCCTGCAGTAGTCCGCATCGATATTGTCGGTGCCGGCGGTGGCTGTCGCAATGATCTTGACCGGAGAGCCGTCGAGCAGCTTTTCGTCGCATTTCGTGCGCGTCCTTATTATGAGGGCGTCCGCGTCCCGGAGGTCATCATTCGAGATTTCCGGCCCTTCGCGGTAAAGCACGCTGGCATACGGCTCGAAGACCCCCTCTATGAACGGTATGGATTTGTCGATTACGAATTTCATTTGATTATCAGTTCTTTGACGTGTTTGAAGCCGTCGCCTCCGGAGAACAGTTCGTCCTTCCTGAGCAGGCTGTTGATTTTTTCGAGCAGGGCGGCCTTCTGGAAATACAACTGGCTGCGGAGCACCGAAGAGTTCACGGTGACATAGAGCCTGCCGTCCTTGAAGTATTTTCTGATGGTATACGGTCCGGCGCCGGATGCGTCGTCCCAGGCCGCGTATATGCGCCTGCGGTCAAGTTCCGGAGCGAGTCCGTAGAACTTGAGCATCGCTCTGAGCGCCTCTCCGACGGGGGTGTATCTGCGGTACTGTATCTTGTTATTCATCGACGGTTCTGAAGACGCCTCCCGCCGCCTCGATGTACATCCTGTCGGAAGTTATAGCGTCCACTATGCCTCTTGTCCGCACTTTGTCCGAGTCGGTCAGGAAGATCTGTCCGAACTCTCTGTCGGCGACGAGGCCGAGCAGGTTGCTTACTCTGCCGGGGTCGAGCTTGTCGAAGAGGTCGTCGAGCAGCATCATCGGAGAGCAGCCGCATGCGGCCTTCATGACCTCGTACTGTGCGAACTTGAGTGCCACGAGGAAGGACTTCTGCTGGCCCTGCGAGCCGCAGCGGCGTATCGGGTGGCCGTTCATGGTGAAAATGAAATCGTCCCTCTGTACGCCGGCGGTCGTGAAATGGAAGATCTGATCCTTGTCGCGCCGCTGGCGGAGAATGTCGCGAAGGTCTCCTCCGTGGAGATCGGACTTGTATTCGACGCTGACTTCCTCCCGGCCTGCGGAAATATCGGAATAGTATCTCTGAACCACAGGGATGAGGCTTGCGCAGAAGGCGCCGCGCTTTTCGAATATGGGCACGGCCGCGGCGGCGAGTCTGTCGTCGAAGGTCGAAAGCAGGTCGTCGTCGACGATGCCGGCCTTCAGCAGGCGGTTGCGCTGCATGAGCAGGCGGTTGTACTGCTGAACCGAGGCGAGATATTCCCTGTCCATCTGGGAGAGCACGGAGTTGATGAACTTGCGCCTCTCCTCTCCGGATTCGCTGACCATCGAGATGTCGGCGGGGGAGACCATGACTATTGGAAGCACCCCGATGTGCTCGGAAATGCGGGTGTATGCCTTGTCGTCGCGTTTCAGGCGTTTCTCCCCGGAGCCGCTTACCATTACGCTGAACCTGGAGACGGTGCCTCCGGGCATGCTGTAGCTTCCCGCGATCGAGAATTCGTCGGTGCCGTAGCGGAAATTGAAGCGGTCAGAGCCGGAAAGGGCGCTCTTGGTCATCGACAGATACCAGATCGCTTCGAGAAGGTTGGTCTTTCCTTCGCCGTTGCCTCCGCTGATGCAGTTGACGTTTGGCGAGAAGCTGACTTCCTGAAGCTCGATGTTCCTGAAGTTCCGTATCGTTATTTTCCGCAGTTCCGGCATATCTGCAAAGATAACTTTAATTTTTCAGAAACTGAATGTCACCTGCCAGGTCGTCGTATGATGCCACCGGGTCGTCGTCGTATACACTGTGTATTGTCAGGTCGGAGCCTGAAACATAGACTTTCGGGATTCCGGTGCGGGAAAACTGTCCGTAGACTCGCCTGTCCTCCTGGGCGGAATAGGGGACGCTGAACCCGTTTTCGTGCCAGTACGCCTCAATTTCGGATTGTTTCTGCTCGCGACTTATGCAGACTACGGATGTCCGGGTTCCGAAATCCTCATATATTCTCTGTATGACTGGCAGTTCCATCCGGCAGTCCGGGCATCCGGTGTTGAAAAAGACGATTACCGAGACTTCGCCGGAAAGGTCTGAAGTGCCAAGTGCGGAACCGTCATCAAGGGTGACGTTGAATTCGGGAAGCCTGTCTCCGGGGCCGAGTTCCGGGCCGTCAGGGCTGCTTTCACGGATGCAGGAGGCAAGCGTGAGGAGGGTGAACGGAACCATCAGATGTTTCATTGTCGCGTACATGTCCCCAAAGTTCGTGATACTTTGGGACATTACCTTGAATTTTCACGATGAATTTGCATGCCGCCGCCTGAAATTCCACTTTGGGGAGAGCGGATTCATAAGGTTTGTAAAGTTGAATGATTTTTGCTACCTTCGCAGGCTGATTTGTAAACAGACGAATATAACGATTCTAAAATATGGCAAACACACATCAAAAGGACAAGTTCGAAGAGAGACAGGAGAACATCGTCCAGACCGTGAACACGACGAGCGAATTCTTCGAGAAGAACAAGAAGACCATCTGGGGAATAGTCGCGGCTGTCCTCGTGATAGGCGTCGGCATCTTCGTATACCACAGGTTCGTATACCAGAATCAGGTTGCGGAGGCTATGGAGCAGGCGTATCCCGCCGAGACCCTTTTCAGAAACGGCGAATATGAACTCGCGCTGAACGGCGACGGCAACAATCCCGGATTCGCGGCCATCATCGACGACTACGGCAACAAGGCGGGAAAGTCCATGACCCTCTATGCGGGCATCTGCGAACTCCAGCTCGGAAACTACGACAGCGCGATCTCCTATCTTAAGCAGTACAAGGGCAAGGAGCCCGTGCTCGCCGCACGTGCGAAAGCCTGCGAAGGTGACGCCTATGTGGGTCTTGAGGACTATACGACCGCAGTCGCATGCTATGAGTCGGCGGTGAA
The DNA here is from genome assembly GCA_018715685.1 of Candidatus Cryptobacteroides merdipullorum. Lineage (GTDB taxonomy): Bacteria > Bacteroidota > Bacteroidia > Bacteroidales > UBA932 > Cryptobacteroides > Cryptobacteroides merdipullorum. Next base: position 19,670 of record DVLC01000074.1, on the reverse strand, counting down.
GCTTGCAGACAATGTCTTCGCGGCGACCTATCTTCTCAAGCAGGGGCTCGCATACGAGGCTCTCGGAGACAAGGCTGCGGCTCTTGCATGCTACAAGACCATTCAGGACAAGTATCCCCAGTCAATCGAGGCCTACGACATCAACAAGTATATCGCAAGAGTATCTGAATAATGGGAAGAGCGTTTGAATTCAGAAAGGAGAGGAAACTCAAGAGGTGGGGCCACATGGCCCGCACATTCACCAAGCTCGGCAAGGAAATCACCATCGCGGTGAAGCAGGGCGGACCGGACGTGACCGGAAACCCCCGTCTCCGCGCGCTGATGGCGGAGGCCCGTTCGGAGCAGATGCCCAAGGAGAACATCGAGCGCGCCATCAAGAAGGCGACTGAAAGCAAGCAGGGCGATTTCAAGGAGATCATCTATGAGGGCTACGGCCCCTACGGCATAGCCTTCCTCGTTGAGGCCGCCACCGACAACAACACCCGTACGGTCGCGAACGTGCGCAGCTACTTCAACAAGTGCGGCGGTTCGCTCGGCACTTCCGGTTCGGTGAGCTTCATGTTCGACCGCAAGTGCACCTTCCGCGTGAAGGAGATGGAGGGGGTCGATGTCGACGAACTTGAACTCGAGATGATCGACTACGGCGTGGACGAGATGTTCGAGGCCGAGGAGGAGGACAAGGACGGAAACGTCTACAAGGTCATTGTCATCTACGGTGACTATGCGTCCTATGGACAGATCCAGAAATTCATCGAGGAGAAGGGATTCGAACTCATCTCCGGAGGTTTCGAGCAGATTCCCAACGTCGAGCTCAAGGAGGTGACCGACGAACAGAGGGCGACCCTCGACAAGCTCGTGAATCTTCTCGAGGACGACGAGGACGTGACCAATGTATATACGACTATGAAACCCTCGGATTCCGAGTAGGATTTCTTTTCGATTTTGTTTTTGGGCCCGGTTGATTTCGACCGGGCCTTAATTTTCCCGACGATTCCGGTATAATTGACATTTTTGGCTGGTGACAACGACAAAAGCGGTTTGCGCTGGCAAGGTATTGCAATCCACCTTCGACGCCCATGTGCCTTCCACTGCCCCGGAGCGGGGTCTGGGCGCGCAGGTGGACACATTTCCTTTCCACCTTCGACGCAGACCGGCCTTCCGGGCGCTTCCGTGGCATGCCTGGCGCGCCGGTGGATTGCAGAAATGTGCTTGCCCCGGCCATGGAAGTTCGCAGTGCCGTCACACCCGGCGCCGATGCGGCTGAAGTCCCCACCCGGGCCGCGTGGATTCGCATGGATTACTGAATTGCACCTGTCCTGGCCCTGGAAACTCGCGTAGCCGCTCCGCGCCGCGCCGATGCGGGTGATGTCCGCCGGACTTCCATGCGGGCACTTTCTCATTCCGGACTCCGCTCTGGACTCTACGCCGGCTTCCGGACGGAGCTCCTTTCCTTCCGAACGCTACGCCGGACTCCCGGGTGGACTCCCTTCGTTTCCTCCTTCTCCGCCGGCCGGTTTCCTGGACCCTCTGCATCGCTCCGGACACGCGGATGGATTACTGATGGATTACTGAACCTACGCCCTCCACGACCGCCGGCGGCCCCGTGAGGGGAAATGAAATCCATCTTCCACGCCGACCTGCCATCTGCGGCCGCAGGAGCGCGGCGGCTGCGCCTGATGGAAGCAATTCCCTTCCACCGGGCGCGGCGGACCGTGCTGCATGCGCCTCCGTGGCATGGCGGTGCGTCCGATGGTTTTCATTATCCACCCCTCCGGCCCGCATTCCGGTGTGGCTTCGCCGCATCCATGGCAACATTGCCCGCATGTCGCTGTGACCCTGGCCGCATCCGGAGTAGCATTGCCGCATCTGCTGTAGCATTGCCGCATCTGCTGTAGCATTCGCCGCATTCCAGTGTAACATTGCCGCATCTGCAGTAACATTGCCGCGTCCGTGACAGCTTTGGCTGCTCGCAGTCCCGTACGGACTTGACCGTATAGCAGGCGAACCGCCTGTTGAGAATGCAGGCCGGCGGAGAGGACGCATTCCGGGCGTCAACTGCTTGCCTCTGCGCCATATGAAAAGTTTTTCTCGTCACCGAGAAAATTTTCACCTGACTCTTGCACGAATGGAATAGTTGTCTTATATTTGCAGTGTACTATTAAACTAACACACTGAACAATGATTCAAATCTCCAATCTGGCATTCAGCTATGGACCGGTCGAGGTGCTCAAGAACATCTCGATGCGGCTTGAGCCCGGCAGGATATACGGCCTGCTGGGCGAGAACGGAGTGGGGAAGACCACTCTCCTTACTCTCCTGTCCGGCCTCAAGAAGACCGGAGCCGGAATGATAGACATAGACGGACGGGAACCATATCGCAGGAATCCCGATCTTCTGGCGGATCTCTATTATCTTCCGGACGAGGTCGCTTCGGAAAACGACAGGGCCGAGAACTGGGCGAAAGGCAAGGGGCGTTTCTGGCCCCGCTTCACCATCGGACGGTTCAACGAGATCATGGCGATATTCGAGAATGACCCTTCGATGAAGATGAACGCGATGTCGAGCGGACAGCTCAAGAAGACCTACATCTCCTTCGCGCTGGCGTGCGGCACCAGATATCTCTTTCTCGACGAGCCCACCAATGCTCTCGACATCCCTTCGAAGGCTCAGTTCCGCACGGCGATCCTGAAGTTCACCCAGGAGGACTCGACCATAGTCATCTCGACTCACCAGGTCCGCGACCTCGAAGATATCATCGACCCCATAATAATCCTTGACAGACAGGACGTGCTCCTGAACGCCACCGTCGAGGAGATTTCGAGGAAGCTCTACTTCGACTACAGCAATACTCTGAATCCCGCGAGCCTGTATTCCGAGCAGCTGCCCGGAGGTTTCATCCAGGTATATCCGAACACCGGCGGCAGGGACTGCAAGGTCAATGTCGAGGCCCTCTTCAACACCGTACACAAGAACAAGGAACTCATAAAAGGACTTTTCAACAATGGACAGAACATTTGACATCAGGCGTTTCGGCCGCTATCTGGCCTGGGATCTCCGCAACGCGCGCAACAACGCCGGCTTCTCGCTTCTGGTCTACGGGGTCACTCCCATATTCATCTTCGCGTTCTTTCAGTTATGCAGCCTGATATTCGACGGCGGCGTCTCAACTTTCGGCCTGACACCGAGACTTGTCTGCATTTACGCGCTGATCGTGCTGTCCTCGATGATGCTTCCTTCGAGACTGTACGGCCGCGTGACCGACAGGCGCTACGGCACGGAGTTCCTCCTGCTTCCGGCATCCACCTTCGAAAAGTTCCTCTCGATGGTCATCATCGCGGGAATAATCCTGCCTCTGTGCATGAGCGTGCTGCTTCTCGTATCCGACTCCCTGCTCGCGCTCTGCTTCCCGGGACTCTACGGAGAGGCCCTGATATGCATGGACAATGGCGCGTTCTTCGGTCTTGAAGCTCTTGGAGGCGACGATTCCATCACCTTCAATTTCTTCCTGATTCTCGTGATGAGCTGGTGGGCCAATCTGCTCGTGTTCGTCCTCGGTGCCATATTCTTCAAGAAATCGAAGGTGGCCAAGACTATTCTCACTTACTTCCTTGTCAGCTCGGTGATCGGAGTCGGCATATCCGCGATTATGCTCTGCGCTTCCGAGAACCCGGATGCCGCCGGCATGGTCAGCAACATGGACGACCTTCAGGATCTGATGTCCGTGCTCAACTGGATAGCGAACATCTGGTACTTCCTCGTGTCCACCGTACTGCTCGGACTCATCTACTTGAGATTGAGGACCATAAAACATTGAAACCATGGAATTTGACAGCAACAGGCCCATATATATCCAGATTGCCGACAATATAACCAACCGCATATTGTCCGGCGAACTGAAGCCCGGAAGCCGTATCCCTTCGGTGCGCGAGTGGGGTGCGGGAATAGGGGTGAATCCCAACACGGTCGCACGCTCATACGATCTGCTCTCGAGCAGGGGGATAATCTTCCAGCAGCGCGGTATCGGCTTCTTCGTGGCCAGCGACGCGCTTGACACTATCAAGAAGGCCGAAAGGCAGAAATTCATAGAGGAGGAATTCCCGGCCTTCCGCATGAGGGCCGAACTCCTGGGAATCAACATAAAGGATCTTGTAAAATGAAAAAGTCAGCAATAATTCTCGCGCTCGCGCTTTCGGCGGCGCTCGTGTCGTCCTGCAAATTCTTTGCGGTGAGCGATTCGGCAAACATAAAGTTCAATGTCGGCGAGAAGGTCGAGGCTTCGGATGTGATCGAGACGAGAACCTTCCCCGTGGCCCCTTTCGATGCGGTGGATGTCGGCATGGCGTGCAGGATGGAATATGTTCCCGGAGACTGCGGGGTGCAGATCAGAACTCATGACAATCTGTTCGAACATCTTGAAGTCTCCGTCGACGACGGGACTCTCAGCATCCGGCAGGACGGGTCGAGCTTCAGCGGGATGGACACTATGGAGATATTCATAAAATCGCCGTCTCTCGCGGGGGCGGTCCTGAGCGGAGCCGCTGACTTCGACGCCGCCGAGGGCATAAGGTCGGAAGGAGAATTCAAACTGCGGGCGAGCGGCGCCTGCGATGTGGATATCAGGAAGCTGGAAGCGCCGTCGGCCGAACTGAAGCTGAGCGGTGCCTGCAGCCTGAAGCTTGCCGGGGTCGACAGCGGGGAGCTGCGGCTCAGAATAAGCGGTGCTGGCGATGCCGAGGTTTCCGGGAAGACGGAATCAGCCGATATCAGCATAAGCGGTGCTGGAAAGGTCGATCTGCGTAAACTTGATGTTGCCGAACTGAATACGAATGTCAGCGGCGCCGGCAATGTGATCCGTCCGAGTAAGTAGTGACGCTATCATCCGGTGATCTGGCGGTGCCGCAGTCTGCGGGCCGCCTTTTCTGCATCCCTGACGGCTCCGTATTCGCTTTCGGGAATGCAGAACGCGAGGAACTTCTCCCAAAGGTAGTCGACTGCTACATCGCTCGGATGCACGAGGTCGGCGGCATAGAAGCGGTAGTCCCGGAGTTCGTCCATCATCAGCTCCCATGCGGGGAAATAGTCGGCTGAAGGGCTTGCCGCCGCTTTCTGAATGCCGAGATGAAGCAGCGCTTTGGATATGGTGTTGGCTTCCGCTCCTTCTGACAGGTAGCGTATCGGGGAGACGGTGAAGATGAACTGTTTGTCCGGATGGGCCAGGACGAGGTTCTCCGATATCCGCTCAATCCTGCCGAGCGTCAGCAGATCCCGCGTGAATTCGGCGGCCGGGCGCTTGAGGCAGTTGGAGACGGTGCGGCCTCCGTGTCTCCAGACGCGAGCAGTGCCGTAGGTGACCAGCACCCGGTTGCATTCTTTCCAGAACCTGCGGCTTTCTTCGAGTCTGCGGTTCGCGTTTTCCAGAAACTCCTCCGCGCTTTTTCTGGCGAAGCTCGTGTGATGCTCGAAACTGCATGTGCGACTCGCGCCTGCTCCCATTTCCACGCAGTCGGCTTCGCTGTAAGCCTCGCAGGAGTCAAGCCTTCTGACGGCTGACTCTATGGATTCGGGGTTGTAGAGGGTGCCGAAGGGGTTGGCAAGCATGTCGAAGCCGGCGTCGCGCAGGTGGGCGGCCATGTTGTCGGAGAAGCAGCTTCCGAGCGTAAGGATGCGGTCCGCACGGGTCAGGCTGATCTTCGAGCGGCGCAGGGGGATTTCGGTGATCAGTTTCATGGACTGCAAAGATATAATCAATTTTTAATCAAAATTGAACAATTTAGCGCAAGATTCTGACTATTTTTGCCGACATGAAACGAATTTACAGCTTGCTTGCAGCCGCCGCCGTGATTTTCATGGCCGCTGCCGCCGTTTCCGCAAAGGAACATACCCTGCACGTCGTGACCACCGGCGACGTCCACGGTTCATGGTTCGACCGCTCGTATGTGGACGACTATGTGCCTTACAGCCTGATGCATGTCAACCGCTATGTCGACAGCCTCAGGAATGCGGTGGGGAGTGAAAACGTGCTGCTGCTCGACGCGGGCGACTGCCTGCAGGGCAACAACGCCTCATACTACTACAACTATGTGGAAACGGCAGGGGAACATCTTTTCCCGCGTCTGGTCGACTATATGGGTTACGACGCGATAATTGTCGGCAACCATGACATCGAGACCGGCCACGAGGTGTATGACAAGGTGAACGCAGAGCTTGCGGAGAGGGGAATCCCCTGGCTCGGTGGCAACGCCGTGCGCACCGATGACGGGCAGCCGTATTTCCCGATATATGCGACATTCGCCAGAGCCGGGCTCAAGGTCGCGGTGCTCGGATTCACCAATGCCAACATGAAAGCCTGGCTCGGTGAAGAGCTCTGGAGCGGTATGGACTTTCTCTCGCTCGTGCCGTATGTGCAGGACTGCGTGGATGATGTGATTGCCGAAGAAAAGCCGGACGTGACGGTCGTAGTGGTGCATTCCGGAACCGGAGAGGGCGACGGATCGATGCTGGAGAGCCAGGGGCTTGACCTGCTCGGAACGCTCGAAGGAGTGGACCTGCTGGTGTGCTCGCATGATCACAGGCCGGCTGTCGTGAAGCCGGAGGACGGCGGCGCGGTGCTGCTGAACGGCGGTTCGCATGCCCGCAGGGTCGGCCATGCGGTGATAGATGTCGACAAGCGCGGCAGGAAGCTGAAGGCGAAGGATGTCACCGCCGAGGTGGTGAACCTGGACTGGAGGAACAGCGACTCTGCCATGCAGAAGGCCTTCGATTCTGAATATCAGACCGTCAGGGAGTTCACCAACCGTCCCATAGGCCGGCTCGACGTGGAACTGCGCTCCCGCGACGCCTTCGCCGGAATGTCGGACTACATCAATCTCGTGCATACGGTGCAGCTCAAGGCTACCGGAGCGCAGATCTCCTTTGCCGCTCCTCTCAGTTTTGACGGAGTCGTGGAGCCTGGAACTGTCATATACAACGATGCGTTCACCATCTATCCCTACGAGAATGATCTCTATGTCATGAAGCTCAAGGGCTCCGAGATCAAGAGCTACCTCGAATATTCCTACGACAGCTGGATTCAGACACCGGGCGAGCATGTGCTGCGCATAGTGAACGAGGCGGATCCCCGCACCGGTGCGCAACGGTGGTCGTTCGTCGGCCGTACATACAATTTCGACTCGGCGGCGGGGCTCGTCTACACCGTGGATGTGACCAAGCCGTATGGACAGAGGATAGAGATTATGTCTCTTGCGGACGGAAGCGAGTTCGACCCGAACCAGTGGTACAGCGTCGCGATGACGTCTTACAGGGCGAGCGGCGGCGGAAACCTCATATTCGAAGGTGCCGGAGTGAGCAGAGACGAACTGGATTTCAGGATTCAGTCACGCCATTCCGCAATCAGGGACATGGTCACGGAGTTCATTTCATCGCACGACACCGTCAGCTCGGAAACTGTATCCGATCCGGCCCTGCTCGGCGAATGGCATTTCATCCCGGAGGAAGAAGCCGCGGAGATGATAGAGGAGGATATGAAGCTTATCTTCTGAGGTTCTTGAGCCTCTGCTGGAGAGAGCCGTCCATGGCCATCTTCATCATCTTGCGGGTCTGCTCGAACTGCTTGAGCAGCTTGTTAACATCGGCGAGCGTCGTACCTGAGCCTTTGGCTATTCTGGTGCGGCGCGAACCGTTTATGCACTCGGGGTGTTCCTTCTCGTAGGGGGTCATCGACTGGATGATCGCCTCCGTGGACTTGAACGCGTCGTCGGGGATGTCCACGTCCCGGAGGGCCTTGTCCATTCCCGGCAGCATGCCCATCACGTCCTTGACATTGCCCATCTTCTTGACCTGCATCAGCTGGTTGTAGAAGTCATTCAGCGTGAACTGGTTCTTGGCTATCTTCTTCTTGAGCGCCCTGGCCTGCTGCTCGTCGAACTGCTCCTGCGCCTTCTCGACGAGTGAGACCACGTCACCCATTCCGAGGATGCGGTCGGCAACGCGGGCAGGGTAGAATATGTCCAAGGCCTCCATCTTCTCGCCCGAGCTCACGAACTTGATGGGCTTGCCGGTCACGGCCTTGATCGAGAGAGCCGCGCCTCCGCGGGTGTCGCCGTCCATTTTGGTGAGCACGACTCCGTCGTAGTCTATGGCTTCGTTGAAGGCCTTTGCGGATTCGACGGCATCCTGGCCGGTCATTGCGTCGACGACGAACAGGGTTTCGCTCGGATTGAGCTCACGGTGGAGCGTGGAGATTTCGTCCATGAGCTCCTTGTCTACCACGAGGCGTCCGGCGGTGTCGACTATGACTACGCTGTAGCCTTCTTTCTTTGCCTGTGCGACGGCGTCTCTGGCCACTTTTACGGGGTCTTTCTCTCCGTCTTCGGCGAACACCGGCACCCCGACCTGCTCCCCGAGAGTGCGCAGCTGGTCTATCGCGGCGGGACGGAAGGTGTCGCACGCGGCGAGCATGACCTTCATTCCCTTCTTGCTCTTGAGGTTGAGCGCGAGCTTGCCGCTGAATGTGGTCTTTCCGGAACCGTTGAGTCCGGCGACAAGCACTATGGCGGGAGAGCCTTTGACATTGATTTCCGAATGCTCGGAGCCCATGAACTCGGCGAGTTCGTCGTGGACTATCTTGACCATCATCTGCTGGGGCTTGACCGCTGTGAGCACGTCGGCTCCCATGGCCTTGTCCTTGACGCGGTCGCAGAAGGTCTTGGCCACCTTGTATGACACGTCGGCGTCGAGCAGGGCCCGCCTGATCTCCTTGATGGTTTCGGCTACATTGACTTCGGTTATCTTGCCTTCGCCCTTCAGTATCTTGAAGGAGCGTTCCAGCCTGTCGGAAAGGTTCTCGAACATATTCTCGTGATAATTGTTTCAGCCTACAAAGGTAATATATTTTCCGCATACGGCGAATGGAGGTGCAGATGCGGGAAAATGCAGGCAATGAAAGGAAAATATTGTATCTTTGCGTCCTGTTGGTAGTGAATATGGAACATCTGCATCATCAGCACGGACAGGCGAAGAGGCTGACATCGCTGAATTATACCTATTATGTGGCGATAGGGCTGAATCTGGCTTTCGTCATACTTGAGGCGCTCATCGGGCTGAGCTACAATTCGCTCGGCCTGCTTTCGGATGCCGGGCACAAGCTGCTGGACGTGTTCTCGCTGCTGATAGCTCTCGTGGCCTTCAAGCTTACGGCGAGCAGGTCCACGAAACGCTATACCTACGGTTTCCGCAAGACTTCGGTGTTGATCTCGCTTTTCAACGCGCTCGTGCTTATGGTCGCCGTGTGCGTGATAATAGCGGAGAGCATAGAGAAACTCGGCAATCCTGTCGAGGTGAGCGGCGCCGCGATCTCCTGGACGGCAGGTGCCGGAATCATCGTGAGCGGACTGAGCGCTCTGCTGCTGATGCGTCATCAGAAAGGCGACATCAACACGCGCGGCGCCTTCCTTCACATGGCCACCGACGCGCTCGTGTCGTTCGGAGTCGTGGTCTCGGGAATAGTCATCAGCTTGAGCGGCTGGAATTTCATCGATCCGATAATCAGCATGGCGGTCGCCGCCGTGATACTGGTGAACACGCTGCGGCTGCTTGTGGAGAGCTTCCGGATGAGCGTGGACGCGGTTCCGGCCGGAATCGACTATGATCAGGTATGCGGTCTGCTGGCTTCCGCTCCGGGGGTGTTGGAGGTGGAGGATCTGCATATCTGGCCGGTGAGCATTTTCGACACGGCCCTGACCGCACATGTCCGGCTTGCCGCAGGCGTTTCCGGGGCCGCCGTGCTTCCCGAACTTCACCGGAGGCTTGAGGAGGCGGGCATCGGTACGGCTACCATAGAATGCATTGAATACTTAACAACTTCTAAAGAACAATGATTATGAAGATCAAAGCGTTTTTCGCCATGGCGGCTGCATGCTGCCTGGCCTTCGCCTGCAGCAGCCCCGTGGAACTCGGCGGCGCTGACTGGGTGTTCGATACCGTCAACGGAGAGAAGGTCGTGACTTCCGAGAAGACTCCTTTCCTTCAGTTCAACGTGGAGGAAGGCCGCGTGCACGGCTGCCTCGGCGTGAATATCGTGAACGGAGGCTATACGCTTGACGGAAACAAGCTGAGTTTCAGTAAGCTGGCTTCCACGATGATGGCGGGTCTTCCTGCCGACATGGAGGTCGAGAGCAAGCTCGGCGCTGCGCTCGACACCGTGGCTTCCGTGGAGGTCAAGGGTGAGACCATGAGCCTCAAGGATGCCGAGGGCAAGGTGGTTCTCACTCTGGTCAGGACCGAGACTCCGGCTGAGCCTGAAACCGCTCCTGCCGATTCAGTCGTGGCTTTTGAGCTGGTTGAGGCTCCGGAGGCCGAATAGTCCTGTCCGCCGCTAAGACTTCCGGTAGCGCAGCGGGGTGATTCCAGTGTAGTGCCTGAAGAACTGCACCATCACCGACGGGCTGGAGAAATTGAGCTCCTCGGAAATTTCAAGCACCGTCTTGTCGGTGGTCTTGAGCAGCATCTTGATCTCGCTTACCAGAGTCGAATTAATCCATTCCGCGACAGAACGCCCGCTGATTCTCCGTATCGCACCTGAGAGGTATTTCGGCGTACGGTGCAGTTTCGCTGCGTAGAATGCCACATTGTGCTCGGTCCGGTAATGTTTCGCCATCAGCTTGAAGAAATCGTCGGTGAGCTTCTCCTGCCGCGGCTTGGCAATGTCGGAATCTTCGTCGGAGACATTGCGGAAGATATTGCATATTTCGAGCATCAGGGCATAGAGCAGAGTCTTGGAAATCTCCTCCCGGTAGGCGCTTGAAGTCTCGGAATAGCGTTTTTCTATGAAAAGGTAGTACTCCATCAGATGCCGTGTCCCGTCTTCGCCGACATGCAGCACGGGGTTGCGGAGAGCGCTCGTCATGATGTCGATGTCTACGGGACTCGGAAACTCCAGAATCACGTCAAGCGACACTATTATCGATTTCCAGTCGAGGTCGGGGCTGGAGGACTGAATCTCTATGAGCTGGTTCGGAGAGAATATCATCAGCGACCCGGCTTCAATCGTATAGCTTCTTCCGCTGACTTTCAGCTCGCAGCGGCCGCCAAGGCAGATGCTGATGAAGAATCCGTTGAAGGTGAAGGATGTCAGCCCGCCGAGCAGCTTCTCGCCGAAATCCTTCCCGGACAGGTAGAAGTTCCTGACCGATTTGCTGTCCCTGCGGTCGAACAGGTCGCTCATGTCGAGGCTCGCATATCTCTTCATATCCATAAAAATCCGACTTTTCCTACATTTTTTATTCTGCAAACATAACAATATATCTTGACATTGCGACTAATTTTGCGGCCGGTTTTCGGAAACGGTCGTAAAATCAGTCCGCTTTCCGTCGATAGTCAGTTGTAAAATGAAACAGATCTACAATCGCACAATCGAGGATGTGGCCCGGGAGTTCGGTACGGACGTCTCCAGAGGTCTTCCCGTAGAGGAAATCGCCTCCCGCATCGAGAAGTACGGCAGGAACACCCTCGTCCAGAAGAAGAACAAGTCGTTCTTCGTGATGTTCATCTCGCAGTTCAAGAGCTTCATGATCATACTGCTCATCATCGCCGCGATAATTTCCGGAGTGATGGGCGTCAGGACCGGTGAAGGCCTGCTCGACACCTATGTGATCATGGGCATACTGCTGCTCAACGCCATCATCGGCGCCTATCAGGAGTTTCAGGCGCAGAAGTCCCTGGAGTCGCTCAAGAAGATGGCCGCTCCGGTTGCGAAGGTGGTGCGCGGCGGCGAGTCGATGGTCGTCAATGTCGAGGACGTGGTTCCCGGCGACATAGTCGAGCTTGAGGTCGGCGACATAGTACCCGCGGACGTCAGGATCATCGAGGCGCACAACATGAGCATACAGGAGTCTTCGATGACCGGAGAGTCAGTGCCTGTCGAGAAGCATCCGGACGTGCTCGAGAATGAGGATATTCCGCTTGGAGACCGCAAGAACATGGCCTATTCGAGCGGCGTCGTGACCTTCGGACACGGCAAGGGTATCGTGGTGGGTACGGGAATGGACACCGAGATAGGCAAGATCGCTGACATGCTCGGCGGCGACTCCGACACCCAGACGCCGATGCAGGTGCGTCTCGAAAAGCTCGGAAAGGTCATCGGAACCGCTTCGGTGGTCATCTGCGTCGTGATATTCCTGATAGGCATAGCCTACGGGCGCGAAATCGTCGGCATGCTCATGGTGGCCGTCTCCCTCGCCGTGGCAGCGATTCCCGAGGGTCTGCCCGCGATTTCCACGATCATCCTTTCGATGGGCGTCAAGCGCATGGTCAAGCACAACGCGATCATACGCAAGCTGCCTTCCGTGGAGACCCTGGGCTGCACGACCGTGATATGTTCCGACAAGACCGGCACCCTGACCAAGAATCAGATGACAGTAGTCGAGGAGTATGCTGTGAGCGGCAGACTCGACAAGCTCATAGAGATTTCCGTGCTCTGCTGCGATGCCAAGGAAGTCAAGAATTCCGAGGGAGGCGTGACCAAGGTCGGCGACCCCACGGAGATAGCTCTGATTGACCTCGGCGCGAAGAACGGTGTGCTCAAGCAGCAGCTCGAAGCCGAGTGCCCGAGAGAGGGTGAGGTCGCCTTCGACTCCTCGCGAAAGAGAATGACCACCATAAACAGGATGAAGGACGGAAAGCTTCAGGCCAACGTAAAGGGCGGCCTCGACGAGGTGCTTTCAGTCTGCACCCGCATAGAGACGGCCGACGGCATACGCAAGATCACCGCCGCCGACATCGAGGATCTCCAGAAGCGCAACTCCCGCATGGCGGATTCCGCACTGCGCGTGCTCTCGATGGCATACAGACCCATCGACGAAGTCTCCTCAGAAGTTGACGTGGTCGAGCGCGACCTGATTTTCGTGGGTGTCACCGGAATGATCGACCCCGAGAGAGAGGAGGTCATAGGAGCCATCCAGGAGTGCCACGATGCCGGTATCCGCACTGTGATGATCACCGGAGACCATAAGGCTACGGCGCTTGCTATTGCTTCCAAGATAGGACTTTACGGCGAAGGCGATCTCGCGATCACCGGAACCGAACTGGAAAAGCTGGACGAGGACGAGTTCGAGAAGAATGTCGACAAGTATTCGGTTTACGCCCGCATCGCCCCCGAACAGAAGATGAAGATCGTGTCCGCCCTGCAGAAGAGGGGTGACATCGTCGCGATGACCGGAGACGGTGTCAACGACGCGCCCGCGCTCAAGAAGGCCGACATCGGCGTTTCCATGGGTATCACTGGTACGGAGGTCGCCAAGGACGCGTCCGACATGATCCTTGCCGACGACAATTTCGTGACCATCGTCTCCGCTGTCGCCGAAGGACGCAGAATCTACGACAATATCCTCAAGACCATTCTGTTCCTGCTCTCCACCAATCTCGGAGAGGTGCTGTTGCTCTTCGTCACTTCGATAGGTAACTTCGGCATCCCTCTGCTGCCCATCCATATTCTGTGGATCAATCTGGTGAGCGAAACTTTCCCCGCTCTCGCGCTGAGCCTTGACCCCGCCGCGAAGGACATAATGCACAAGAAACCCCGCGGACAGGGCAAGCAGTTCATGGACAAGGGCATGATATGGAGAATCGGCTATCAGGGCGTGATGATGGGCGTGATCACTTTCGTCGCCTTCATGATCGGCAAGCGGATGGGCATGGAGATGTACGCCGGAGACGCAGGTCTCGCCGAGACTCTCGGACAGACCATGGCCTTCGCGTCGCTGATCGCCGCCAAGCTCGTGCATGCAGGCAACCTGCACTCCAACACCGAGTCCCGCTTCAAGTTCAACCCTCTGAAGAACAAGGCGCTGATCTTTGCGATTCTGATGTCCCTTCTGTTCTCGCTGGCAGTGCTGCTCGTGCCTTCGTTCCGTGAGGCCTTCGACTTTGCCGCGATGGGCCGTGACCAGTGGCTGACCGTGCTCGGACTCGCGTTCGTGCCCCTCGTTGTCGTGGAGCTCTTCAAGGCGCTGAAGTGGAACGGAAAATAGTCATCTCTTTACAATCAATAAATTTGCGAGGGCTTCCGCTTTGTGTCGGGAGCCCTCGCTCTTTGTATCGGTGACGCTGCGTTTCAGATGCTTTCAAGCAGGCGTGCAAGCAGTGCGAAGGAATTGTCTGCGATGTCGCTCCAGAAGTTCGCGTAACTCCGGCGCTGGGCGTCCTCGCCCGTATGGATGTCGCTGATGGTGCGGAAGCTCAGGAAGGGGACTCCGTATTGCCGGCATACCTGGGCGATGGCCGCAGATTCCATGTCGCTCGCGAGGCCGTCGGGATAGAGCGAGAGTATGCGCCGGTCCTCGTCGAGGCTGATGAAGAACTGGTCGCCGGTGCAGATCAGGCCGCTGTGCAGACGGCCTGTCGCGGGTTCCAGTTCCTGCGCCGCGGCGAGCAGCTGCGGGTCGGCATCGAAACGCTGCGGCTCTCCCTCGACCTGACCGGGAAGATTCGGTTCGCCGCACCATGCGTCATGATAGGCGCACTGAGCCCCGATGACCACGTCCATGACTTCCGCAACCGCCTTCAGGCTGCCCGCGCATCCGGAATTGATGATGCAGTCCGGCCTGTCTCGAAGAATCATCTCCACCGCAGTCGCGGCCGCGTTGACCTTGCCTATGCCAGACATTGTGACGGAGGCGATTCCGCTCCGCTTCAGCGCATCGTATTCCCTGCGCATCGCTACTATGACTCCAGTTTTCATGATGGCGCAAAATTAAGAAGTTGTTTTGACAAATTTCAAGACAGCTTCTTAAAATTCCGGCGCATTTTCTTCGCGCAATTCGCTATCTTTGGCCTCAAACTTTACAGTAATGGAAAAGATAGCCAGTTTCACCATCAACCACCTCAAGCTTTCGAGGGGCATATTCGTTTCACGCAGGGACCGGGTCGGCGGCGAGGTCGTCACTACCTTCGACATACGCATGAAGGAGCCCAACCGCGAGCCTGCGCTCGGCCAGGGTGCGATCCATACCATAGAACATCTGGCCGCGACCTATCTGCGCAACAATCCCGAATGGAGTGACCGCATTGTCTACTGGGGCCCCATGGGCTGCCTGACCGGCAATTACCTGCTTCTGCGCGGCGACTATTCTTCCGCTGACATCCTGCCGCTGATGCGCGACACCTTCAGCTTCATCGCCGGCTACGAGGGCGAAGTGCCCGGCGCCACCCCCGCCGACTGCGGCAACTGGCTGCTGCACGACCTCCCCATGGCCCGCTACGAGGCCCGCAAGTACCTGACCGAGGTGCTGGAGCATCCGGGAAAGGAGAATCTGGAGTATCCGGAGGCTTGAGCGCTTACTGCGCACCGTCTGCCGATATTCTTCTCACATGCT
Source organism: Candidatus Cryptobacteroides merdipullorum (assembly GCA_018715685.1). GTDB lineage: Bacteria > Bacteroidota > Bacteroidia > Bacteroidales > UBA932 > Cryptobacteroides > Cryptobacteroides merdipullorum. Next base: position 4,302 of record DVLC01000074.1, on the reverse strand, counting down.
CATGCTATCGCCCTCTCCAGCAGCACCAGCCCCACGAAGCCGAGCACGAGGCACCAGGTGGCAATCTTCTCGTAGCCGTGGGCGTGCGTCTCGGGAATCATCTCGTCGCTGACGACGTAGAGCATCGCGCCTCCTGCAAACGACAGCATCAGCGGAAGCATCTTCATGCTGATGGCTCCGAGGGCGTAGCCGGTCCATACTCCGGCGACCTCCAGCATAGCGATCGCGAGCGAGATCAGCAGCGTACGCATCTTGCTGACCCCGGCGAGCAGCAGGGGAGCGATCACCACCATGCCTTCGGGGATATTCTGTAACGCTATTCCGGCGGCCACGGTCCATGCGTCGCTGACATCTTCCGAATTGAACCCTACGCCGCTCGCGATGCCTTCCGGAAACTTGTGCAGCGCGATCGCCAGCACGAACAGCAGGATGCGGTTGAGCGAGGCGTTGTGCAGATGCTCCTCTCGGTCGAGTCCGGTGATTCTGTGAAGGTGCGGCGTGATCTTGTCGAGCACATTGAGGAACAGCATGCCGAGCACCACGCCGGCCAGTACGAGCCACCATGCGCCGCCCGCCTGCTCCGCTGCGGGCACTATCAGTCCGAGGGTCGCCGCAGCGAGCATGACACCCGCGCAGAAACCCAGAACTCCGTCATTCCATTTGTGCGGCAGTTCCTTGAACGCGAAGCCCAGCAGCGCCCCCAGCAGAGTCGCCGCAGAAAGCCCGGCCGCGGTTATCCATATCTGTTGCATATCGAGTAAACTGTTGCCGTCAAAGCAGAATCCCGTGCCCTGTGCCGGCGCCCTTGCCCAGCCCTATCTCCTTTGGCAGTATGACGTTCGCCTTGAAGGAAATGTCGAAGGCCATGAGCCGCACATCCTTATAAGTCGCGTAATATTGCTTGTGAATGTCTGTCAGGATGCATTTTATTTCATCCTGGAACTGGACGCCTGTTCCTTTGCCGAAAGACAGGATGTTTCCGGTCAGGATTCTTTCCAGAAGCTCTGTCCTGCCGGTCAAGGATCCGGTGGAGAGCCATTGCCCATAGTTCTTTTCGTTCAACGGAAGCCAGCGCTGCAGACGATAATCGTGCATGTCCGCGTCTATACCGGCCTGGATGGCTGATTCTGCCGAAGAATCCAGGACGAGCCTGACCGTTTCCCGACCGAGACGGATTTCCGAAGAGAAATTGTTCAGAAACCTGCTCACCGCATCGCAGCCCTCTTCGACGCAGACTATCGCCGCCCTGTTTTCCAGAAGCTTGTACTGTATGAGAGGGTAGGAGTATCTGTATTTTTCATTCAGGTGATTATGGAAAAGCACGTTGTCTTCCGGAATGGAATTGATCACCGCCCCTCTGAACAGAGGTATCTCCCGGTCGGACATCGGATTTGCAAAGCGTATCGTGCAGGTGCGGATTTCTTTCATACTCAAATTTATGAACAGTTTGAATTTTTTCAAAACACTTTCTAAATTTACGAATATATGCGTAGAAATGATTAAGGTTCTTATTGTGGATGACAGTGTCGCGCGGCAGGAGCAGGCTCTTGGCCGGAGCCTGCTGGCCCGGCTCAGGGGACTCGGCAACGTCGACATTCTCAACGGTTACACCTACGGCAAGGGTGCTGTCGCGGACTCGGGATATGACATGCTGGCATTCCACAGAACTTTTCTGATAGACAACGGCTGGCTTGCGGATGTGGTGGCGGAGGCTGTGGCTTCCGCGAAGTGGTTGGTGCTGTTCGGCGGAACGATAAGCGAGAACATGTTCTTCGCCGGGGGCAGAGTTCTCAGGATGAGTTCGGCCGATTTTTATTCCGAGAGCGCAGTTGCGTTCTTCGAGTCCCTTTCCGACGTTCCGCCTGAGGGCGCCGACAATCTCCTGCTGAAGCTGCTCTACGGCAGGAAATGGCATGCCGTGTCGGATCTGCGGGAGCGGTATGCCGGCTGGAAAAGTGCTCAGGAAACGGCGGCCGCCGGCAGGCTTGCAGCCGGGTCCGCTCGCGAAGATGCCGGACGCATGTTCCGCATTCTTGTGCTGGAGAATTCCAATCTACCCGCCTTTCTGTCTGTTTCCGGGCGCGTCGGCAATATCGAATTGACCGTCGTCGAGCGGTTCAGTCCCGACGAAGGCGAGATAATCGGGAATTACGATAGTTTCGCCGACGGAAGGCTGGCGGAAATCTTTTCGTCAGGCGCGAACTTCGACGCTGTCGTGCTGCCGTACACATTCTCGGCGTTCAACCCCCTTGAATATACGGGAATACGGGCCGCCATGCATATTCGTCTCACGCCGTCGTGGTGCCACCAGCGTGCCCCGCTGATATTCGTCGGGCCGCTGCTGCCTGCGGAAATCGCGCGTCATGTCCCGGCGGCATCATTTCTGTTCACGGGCAATGTCTTCTGTCTGGAAGACGCCTCCGCGGACAGCATCTTTCAGACCGTGGCTTCCGCCGAAGCGGCCGACGAACCGGATGAGTGGTTCGAGCGCTTTCTGGAGACGGTCAAGGTTGAGCCGCCCTTCGATTATGAGCAGCCGCACTCCCTTTCCAACGAATGGGCTCTGTTGCGCTGGCGCGAGATGTTCGGGTGGACAGACGAGGAAGGCGCTTGCTTCGGCTCTGTCAGCTGCATGCTGTATTTCAAATATCTGATGGCGACATCGGGAAAGAGAAGCAGGTTCCGCAGGAAGCACCTGAAAAGCGCGCGGATCTCGGGAATCAAAGACAAGTCCTTCGTTCTTATCGACGATTCCGCCGACAGGGGCTGGGCCGCTCTGCTCGAAGAGATCATCGTCAGGGAGTCGGGCGGCAGACTATATTGTTTCGATTCCTTCGAGTGCGCGGAAGGCAGACAACCCGACACGGGTATACTGGAACGCGCCGAGCTGCTTGCGGAGATCGAGCGCTACCTCTCTCTTCCTGAGATACGCGCCGCCGACGGATACATCGTCGACCTCAGGCTCTGTCGGGAAGATGTCGAATGTGAGCCCGACTCACTGACCGGGCTTTCGGTTATCCGCAGGCTGAAAGAAATCAACAGGTGCAATCAGATTGTGGTGTTCACGGCGACGGAACAGATTTGGAGCCTTAAGGAAAAATTGGCCGCAACGGGGCTTGCGGGACTTGTCCTGAAAGAGGATCCGGAGGACAATTTCAGTCGTGGCGAGTCATATGGCATGTTTCTCGACTTCAGCCAGGCGCTTTCGAAGGCGGCGCGTCTGTCGTATCTCAAGTATTTTGCCGCTGCCGTTGACAGATATGCTCCTGTCCTTCATGAAGAGGAGACCGCTCTTCTGGATGATTTCGTTGACCTTATGCTCATAGACATGCCGGAATACACGCTGAAGCCGGCGGTGCTGAATCTTGTGGTGTTCCTTGAGGGCTACCTGAAGAGGAAATTCCGCGTCGATGATGACGGATTCATATATTCCCGGCCCGGAAACCGCTGTCTGGCGGATTACGGAGGTCGTCTGCTGTTCAGGTTTGAGAGGAATGGCGGATATAGCAATGTCAGCGACATGAAAGTGCTGGAAGAAGGTGAAAGGCCGCCGCGGGGCTGGGCGGCGCCCAAGGATTCGGACATCAGAGACATGATCGCTCCTTTGTACTTTTATTATGGCATATCTGAAACGGATTGTCGGCGGGTCATTACGATGAAGAAACTTCGCAACACCCGCATCGCCCATGGCGGCGGGGATCTGCGGATTTCAGCTGAAGAGCTTGCGGCTGTGTGCAGGGGAGTGATATTCAGAATCCTGGACATTGATTCGGGAGATTGAAGCTGCGTTTCCTGCTGAAGGTTTGCGAAAATGTGCTTTTTTGACAAGGCGTTGACAATAAACCCTTTAATGACTCGGGCCTCTGTTATCGTCCGACTTGAATGCCCGCAAATACCGTTTGGCCTGCCATCTTTTGCGGGATTTGCGAAGATGTCGTCGGACTGTTCGGACAATAGGCTGATAATCAGAATGGTTTTCGGCTTCGGAAACTGGGTGTTTTCGCAAATCTGTTCCGTGCGCAATTTTTAGTAAGGGTTCGCGAATTTTGCCTGGTCGGGTATATCCTTGACAATGAATGGGTAAGCATTTGGAAGACATGTGCAGGCATTTGGATTGGAAATTTTAAAATGCTATATTTGAGAATAGATTGCGTGAGCACGCCTAACGGCATGGATTTTCAGGCAGTTAGCTCCTTGACAAGTCTGTGCCATAGTTTTTGAAACCATTGAAAGACAGAGGCTTCAGGGGCATTCCATTAGAACAAGGATTGAGACACGCACCTTCCTTGATAAGCTGCTTGC